>JBCCWM010000006.1:0-28736 GCA_039193505.1 Pseudomonadota bacterium
TCACCGCGTCCGAGGTGTCGCTGTTGGTGAGGAAATGGGACAGGATCCCGGCGGACCTGCCGACGCCCATGTGCACCTTCCCCCAACCGCGCCGCGTGTCGCCGTGCGTCCTGCCGGACCAATCGCCTGGGCCAAAGAAATTCAAGAGGGGCTGCCCAAAGTGAGTACGACCAGTGACGCGCATCTAGGTCAATCGACACACTGCGCCGCCGCGGGCATGCGTTCTCTGCTTGCGCGTTTGTCGAGGATGCAGCTGCATTCCCTCGGGGTCATGGTTCTCAGCGACGTTGCTTGGGGTTCTCGAGCGCTTCATCATGGTGTCCGAAAGCGCTCGGCTCTTCTGTCGTATCCGCTATTGGGCGGGGCCGCCTTGCTCCACGAGAGCACTCGAGATCGATCAACCGTCGCCCCTCGGGGACGCATGTCCGCTCTGGCGAGCGCCCTTCGCAGTGTCTGCTGCCAGGTGCGACGATCGGGCGAGGCCTGGGCACGCTAATCGGATGGCGCGCTGGCTCGGTGGGGCGCGCGAACTTTGTCAGGTCCGGCTCAAGCCCATCTGCAGCGGCGAAGAGCGACCCGTGACCCGGCAAAACTGCGTTCGCGATCCTTGCACGCCGGATCGCCCATCAACCACGGCGACGACCCGCTCGCAAAATCCTGCGCGCAGTCGACCGTGGCCGATGTTCGACAGGCGGACGCCAAACGTCTTGAGCACGCCGCGGAAATGGTTCTCGAGATCCATAAGCTGCTTGATCACTTGTTCACGCACACGGATCGGCGTTCGAATGCGATCGGACGTCTCGCTTCATCTATGGACGCGGCTGACACCAACCGGTTCGCGCCGGCAGCGCCAGACCTGCCCCGTCAGGCGTGTTGGGCCGCGCCAACAACGCCCTGCGTCGATGAAATGCGCAGGTAGACCCTCGCGCCCCAATCCGCGTTTCAGCCAAGTCGACACCTGGCCGCTGTCGTGACGACCCGGCAGGGGTAGAGGCCAGGCTCTTCGCGGACCATTTTTTGCAGCGGACGCCACAGCGAGAACGATATCACGCGCAACGACGCGAGCGGCGTCGTCTGGCACGAACCGCGATCTCCCTCAGCGACACGTCTCGTCCAACCGACTGGCCATCCTCGATCCCTCCTCCTAGGTTGGATCAGGCCAAATTGGCCTGACATGCGAGGGGCAATGCGGCCTCCAGCGCAATCAAATCATGTTGTGTGACAAGGGACGGGCCGGCTGAGGCCTGTGAGCGCGGGGACGGACCGCCCAAATCCCTCTGCCCGCCGCAGCGTCAGATTGAAGACCGCCACCAGCCGCAGCACCGTCTCGATCGCCACATCGGAGTACCGCCGCTGCCGGCCACGGCCCCGGCTGCACGGCGACACAAGACTGAAGAGCTGAGGCGACATCCCGTCTTGCGGGCTGTTGCCTCCGGGCCAAAAGAGCCTTGAGCGGCAGACATCTGGAGCACGAGACGGACCGGCCGAACAGAGAGGCTCGCATGACACTCGAGGTTTTGGGTGAACCGGGGCGACGAGAGCCGAAATTGGCCGGCTGTTCGGAGTGCGCGAGGGCGCGGTCCGATATCATGTCCGGCGGATGGAGGCGCGTGCGACCGATGGGCCGAGCGATCCGTCACAGGGCCGCAGAGGCCTGCGGCGCGGCGATCGAACATTGGCGGCACTAGATGTCGGACGGCCCACTCAACCTCGCCGTAAGGCACTCCTGGTTGGGGGCAGAGCACGGCTACTGTGGCAGACTGCGCTCGGTGCAGCGGTTCTGAAAGTGGCCCTACCCCGCGTGCCCCGAACCCGGGCCCGGCGCCGGCTCGAGACGCGGCCAGGCGTGCAGGTCCAGGTGGACTTGGCACATATATTGGACGTGATCGTCGCCACTTTAGCGGTCGATTTGCTGGCGCTGTACATGACGCTGCTGCACAGCCGCATGGACGCCTTCATCTGGGCGCGGTCAAAGAACATACGTTCATGCATCTCGTGTCGTTTCGGCGGCTTTGAGCGCTTGGGCGGGGTGGCTGCGACGACGCCGATCAACGGTGAGGCGGAGGAGCCAAGCCTTCCGGTTGAAGGGGTGCCCGCCGAACAAGACGGCAGTCTCAAAGGGCGCCGGGGCTTGGGGCGTGACAGCTCCGACATAACGGGCCATTGTGGGCACGCTGAACCAAGATGCGAGGCAACAGACCAGCTTCCCGGAGCCACGGACCCCGTTGTATGCCCCTCTTTGCGCCAGGGTTTTTCTTGAACGTCGGGGCGCGTGATCGGTGCGCTCATGTGTCAGGGCTCGGGCCGTGGCTGCATTGGGCCACGGATGTGGGGGTGGAGGGCTCCTCATCAAGGCCGCGAACTCGAAGCTCATTGGTGCACTCGGGGTCCATCCGTCTTTGCCGATCGGAAGCGGAAGGCCGGGATCGTCGGGCCGTTCAACAGGACGGAAACCATGGCCGCATAAACCCACCACCGCAGGCAGGGCAGCGCTCCGAAAGATAGGGTCTGCACACCGCCCGGCCCGCTCAACATTCAGGTGGGGCCCGGTTCAATTGGCGAAATGCGGCACTTTCCAACCGGCGCTGACAACAGTGCTTCGAGGGGCAGGAAGACCTGCCACCGATCCGCAAGAGCCACCCGCAGAACGAACCATCGGAACGGCATCCGTCCGAGCGACACTGGCGACGGGCTTGAGAACCAAGATCGATGGCTGGCGCTGGAGGCCCAAAGCAGCAAGAACACCTTGGAACAAACGGACTTCATTGAGACGCTAGACCCCTGTCTTCGCGAGCGTCATGTCGAAAGCGACGCTCCGGGCGAGTTTCTCTCTGCCGGTACATTCTTCGTGGACGCGGTCAAGCGCGTGGGCAAGGTCTATCTGCACGCGATCGTCGACACCCTTGGCAGCTACGCTCTCGGCTTCCGTCATGTCTCCAAACAGCCTGAGGGTGAGCCATTGACCGCCATTGGTCCGAGGACACGGGCGAATGCGGCGGCGCTGGACACCGACGCGCTGCCCTTGGACCGAAACCTTCTGTCGGGAAAAGCGATCCTGATCGACACAGCCAGCGACTTCTGCGGCACCGAGCGCCACCCCTACGAGCCCTACCTAGTCATGAACGGGATCCAGCACCGGCGCACGAAGGTAAAGTCACCCAAGACGAGCGGTTTCGGGGGGCGCTCTTGCGGCTCCGTCCTCGACGAGGTCTTCCGGGTAAATATGCGCGAGACCAGTCCCCCGATACCGTCGAAGCGCTGCAGGCCGACCTCGACGCCTGGCTCGTCGACGACAGAGCGCCCGCATCTGGGCTACCGAAACCAGGGCAGATGGCCCATCGAAACCGTGATGTCATTCGTTAACCAAGAAGGTTAAGTCGACGCATTGGCGGAGGGTCCCCGGCACCGGAAACACTCGACACAATGGAATCCACGCCAATCATCGGTAGAACTCAAACTGGACCACTTTGGTGGGGGTTTTCAGCGCGGCCGCATGTACCCCGTTCGCACCATGATCGTTGGACCGTAGCGCTGAGTTCAGGGTGCTAAAGACCTTGGCGGTGGTGGGCTCAGGCCGCTTGCCAGGGGCTCGACGGCGATCAATGTCGCGCATTGGACAGTGTGAATGCGTTTTGCCGTCCGACGCCGGTAGCCGTCTCGCTCGCAGGAGAGTTCGGTCAGCGCCTCGGCGAGCGAGATGTGCGCTGCGATCACCGTCCCGACCTTCACAGCAGACCTCTCACAGCGCTGAGATCCTTTGTTTTCAAATCGAATTGCCTGAAAACTGCAACGATAGCGCGACAATAAACCCGTGCGGACTGGGGCCCTTGGCGGTTGAGAGCGGCGGTCGCTGCTTGTAGGCATCACATGAGGCACATCGCTCGTACAGTCGCAGGAGACACGCATGGCAGACGCCGCCGCGCACAGCCACGCCGAACATGCCGGTCCCGGGTTCTTCACCCGCTGGTTCATGTCAACGAACCACAAAGATATCGGGATCCTCTACCTCGTGGTGTCAGCCCTCCTTGGGTTCATCTCGGTTGCCTTCACGATGTACATGCGCCTCGAGCTGATGGAGCCGGGCGTTCAGTACATGCTGACGCCCGATGGGGCGCCGAACGGCCACATCTGGAACGTGATGATCACGGCGCATGGCATCCTGATGATGTTCTTCGTGGTGATCCCAGCGCTCTTTGGCGGGTTCGGCAACTACTTCATGCCGCTCATGATCGGTGCGCCGGACATGGCGTTTCCGCGGATGAACAACCTGTCTTTCTGGCTCTTTGTGGCGGGCGCAACGCTCGCCTGTCTCTCGGTAGTGGCACCGGGCGGCAATGGGCAACTCGGCTCCGGGATTGGGTGGGTGCTCTATGCGCCGCTCTCCACGACGGAGGGGGGCATGTCGACCGATCTGGCGATCTTTGCCGTCCATCTCTCTGGCGCGTCGTCGATCCTCGGTGCGATCAACATGATCACCACCTTCCTCAACATGCGCGCGCCGGGCATGACGCTCTTCAAAGTTCCGCTCTTCGCCTGGTCCATCTTTGTCACTGCGTTCCTGATCTTGCTGGCCCTGCCGGTCCTCGCAGGCGCGATCACGATGCTCCTGACCGACCGGAACTTCGGCACGACCTTCTTCGATCCGTCAGGCGGCGGCGATCCGGTGCTCTACCAGCACCTGCTCTGGTTCTTCGGCCATCCCGAGGTCTACATCGTCATCGTGCCGGGGTTCGGCATCATCAGTCATGTGGTGGCAACCTTCTCGAAGAAACCGATCTTCGGCTATCTGCCGATGGTCTTCGCCATGATCGCAATCGGCGCGCTCGGCTTTGTGGTCTGGGCCCACCACATGTACACGGTGGGGATGAGCCAGACGCAGCAGGCCTACTTTATGCTCGCGACCATGGTCATTGCCGTGCCCACGGGGATCAAGATCTTCTCCTGGATCGCCACGATGTGGGGGGGCTCGATCGAGTTCAAGACGCCGATGCTGTTCGCGATCGGGTTCATCTTCCTCTTCACTTTCGGCGGCGTCACTGGGATCGTCCTCTCCCAGGCGGCAATCGACCGGGCCTATCACGACACGTATTATGTGGTCGCACACTTCCACTATGTGATGAGCCTCGGGGCCGTGTTCGCAATCTTTGCCGGCTGTTACTACTGGATGGCGAAGATGACCGGGCGTCAATACGATGAGTTCTGGGGCAAGGTTCACTTCTGGTCGTTCTTCGTCGGTGCCAATGTCACGTTCTTCCCGCAGCACTTCCTGGGGCGGCAGGGCATGCCGCGGCGATACATCGATTATCCGGAACAGTTCGCGTACTGGAACTACATCTCCTCCCTCGGTGCGTTCCTCTCCTTCGCGTCCTTCCTTCTTTTCTTCTGGATTGTGTTCAAGACGGTGCGGTCGGGCGCTCTCGTCGAGGAGCCGGCGTATTGGGGGCCCTATGCCGACACGCTCGAGTGGACGCTGCCAAATCCGCCACCCGAGCACACGTTCGAGACGCTGCCGACCCAGGACATGTGGGACAAAGCCCCTGATCACTGACGTGGCCAAGGACCAAACTGAGGGCGTCGCGCCGCCCTCAGACCCCTTTGTGCGAGGTGACGCTCCGATCTTTTCGGTGACGCTTTGGCCGCATCGGTCGCTCAGCGTGTCGGGGTTCCGGTGGCTTCTCGGCATCCTCGCTCTCTGCCTCTCGATCCCTTTGATCCCGTTTCTTGGGACATCGGTCGCGTGGGGGCTGTTGCCGTTCCTGGTGGGCGCACTCCTCGCCGTCTACTGGGCCGTGATCCGGAGCTACCGCGACGGTCATCTAACTGAGACGCTGCGCCTCTGGCCCGATCTCATCACCGTCGTGCGCGAGGAGCCCGGCGGCTCCGTGCTCCGGTGGCACGCCAACCCGTATTGGGTGACCACAGCTCTCCGCAACGACACTCCCCTCGAGAGCTACCTCACTCTCACCGGCAACGGCCGCGAGATTGAGCTCGGCGCATTTCTCTCCCCAGGCGAGCGGCGCGCGTTGCACAAGGAGATCTCGACAGAGCTCGCCCGCCTCGGGAGGTGAGCGACCGGACGCCGCGGCCCGCCGAGGAGATGGGCTCACAACACAGGCAATGATCTGGACGATAAGCCCCCTGGCCTCTGCGTGCGGCGCAAGGACATGATCGATGGCGGGCACAGTGCGTTGATCGAAGGTGTCGCCGCGCCGTGCCTTCCCGAGCCCGCTGCTGACGACGAAGCGCAGGTCTATTGGGTCCGAGCTCACAGCTACGAGATGGAGGTTGCCGCAAGGGCGTTGGCTGAGAGGAAAACCTTTGGGCAGTGGTCGGATCGGGGTGCCACGCGCCGCCAATCCTTGAGCCTGCCGAACATGATGTCGATCCGAGTGCGCCGTTTCGTGGTTCACACTCGTCTTGCGCCGCTTGCGACCGGGGACACACGCCCCGATCCCTTTGTCTTGAAGCGCGTCTCTGAACCGATCGGCGTGGTCGCCGAGCCGCCAACCGACATCCGGCAGGCCGCGCGGCAACGGCCGTGCACCTATGTCGTCGCCGACCGGACCGGCTGCGACGAAGAGGGCAAGAGGCCGGCCCTGGCCCTCGCAACTCGCCTGGAGCGTGGGGCTCATTCCACCCCGGTCCGCCGTCCACGCCCTCCTTGTATCACGGCCCAGCCCGTCGCTGTTCGGCGGGCCTCGAGACAGGTCGCGTCGATCGTCACGGTCATTGTTCAGTCCCGGCATCTGGTTGATCGGGTCGACGATGAAGCGACTGAACACCTAGTTCGTCTTCTTGGGATCGGCGACTTCACCCAAGGCCCCCGACCCTGTACCGGTCCCATCGAGCCCTACACACAGCCGTATCCGACAGGGGCGCGCCGCGTTTGTTTTCTCGGACCTCCAGATTGCGTCTGTGGCCATTTGTAACCTACGCCTCTGTGTGGATGAACAGGATCGGGATGCCCAACTGCGCAGATGCAATGCCGCGGGCTGCGGCCCGCGCGCTGTCGACCATCGAGCCGTGCATCACGATCGAGCTCGCTTTTCGTCCGTAGACGCCGGAACCCCGGACCGACCCCACGAACGCACGAGTTGATCGGCCTCCAAATCGAGTGCGCATCGGGCTCGCTGAGTGGGACAACATCAGATCGCCGCCGTAGATCGGACCGTCGCCGCGACCTTCCGAGACGGTGAGCTGCGCCTGGACAGCCGTCGGCACATCCTCGACTTTCTGAGTGCCGAAACAAAGGGGCGACGTTCAGGCTCTCAAGTGGGACAGAGCTTCGGAGCCGAGGCATCCGGGGGCGGATGCTCAAGGGGCGCTGTCCGTCCGTCCCGATCCGGGCGAGCCCGAAGATCACTGGGGCACAGAAAAACCGGGGTTGAGACGGTGGCTTCGCACCGGCGGAGGGCCGGTGCGGCCGCGTCACGGCGCCTGTTGCGGGCAGAGCGCTGACTTCACCGTCGCCCCTGCCTTTGCGAAGTCCATTTGACCCGGATACCGAGCTTTGAGCACACCCATGATTTTGCCCATGTCGCGCACCGTCTTCGCGCCAGTCTCGACAATCGCGGTCTGCACGGCGGCCTCAACTTCGTTCTCTGAGAGGGGCTTCGGAAGGAAGCTGCGGATGATCTCGATCTCGGCGCGCTCGGCGTCGGCGAGTTCTATACGGCCGGCCTCATCATAGGCCTTCGCACTATCTTCTCGCTGTTTGATCATTCGACCGAGGATCGCCAGGATCTCCTGATCGCTGACGCCATCGGGTCTATCGTCACCCCGCGCAGCGATGTCACGATCCTTGATCGCAGCCTGGATGAGGCGAAGCGTCGAGAGCCGGACACTGTCCTTGGCCTTCATCGCTTCCTTCATCTCGCGAGTAATGCACTTGCGGATCATGATCCACCTCTTGGCACATTTTGAGCACCGGAGAGCACCGGCGCAGGGCCGCATACACGCAAAGTTTCAACCTCGCAACCGATAGTGTCCACCCATGGTGGATCGCCTTGACGCACCTTGGGCGAGCCGATACGCGACATCGACCCAGCCGGAGATTGTCACATGTCGCGCGCACCCCTGACTGCCTGCCTGGTCCTTGCAGATGGTCAAGTGTTCCGCGGCCGAGGCTTTGGCGCGACCGGCACGGCAGTGGCGGAACTTTGCTTCAACACCGCCATGACAGGGTATCAGGAGATCATGACCGATCCCTCCTATGCCGGTCAGATAGTCACATTCACTTTTCCGCATATAGGGAACACAGGTATCACCACGGAGGATGACGAGACCGCCGATCCTGTGGCAGCCGGCATGGTCGTGCGCTGGGACCCGACAGAGCCATCGAATTGGCGCGCGCAATCCGTGCTGCCCGAGTGGCTGGCGCGGCGGGGGCGGATTGGGATTGGCGGCATCGACACGCGGCGCCTGACGCGCGCGATCCGCCACCAGGGGGCGCCGCATGTCGCGCTCTCCCACGACCCCGATGGACAGTTCGATGTCATGGCGCTCCGCGCCCAAGCGGCGGCATTTGCCGGGCTTGAAGACGCCGATCTTGCCCGCGACGTCACCTGCGGCCAGTCTTATACCTGGGACACGGTCCGCTGGCGGTGGCCCGAGGGATACCGGTCGGCCACCGAGACACGGCACCGCATCGTGGCGGTCGACTACGGCGCCAAGCGCAACATTCTGCGCTGCCTGACCTCGGCGGGCTGCGATGTCACTGTGATGCCAGCGACAGCGACGGCTGAGGACATCCTGGCCCTCTCTCCCGCGGGGCTCTTCCTGTCGAACGGGCCGGGAGATCCGGCCGCCACCGGCGTTTATGCCGTACCAATGCTGCGCGAGATCATGGACAAGACCGACTTGCCGATCTTCGGCATCTGTCTCGGGCATCAGATCCTGGCGCTCGCCCTCGGCGCGCGGACGCTGAAGATGAACCATGGGCACCACGGCGCAAACCACCCGGTCAAGGACCACACGACCGGCAAGGTTGAGATCACCTCGATGAACCACGGCTTTGCTGTCGACAGCCAGTCTCTGCCGCCGGGGATCAGGGAGACGCATACCTCACTCTTCGACGGCTCCAATTGCGGCATCTCAGTCGAGGGGCGCCCGATCTTCTCGGTTCAGTACCATCCCGAGGCAAGCCCCGGGCCTCAGGACAGCTTCTACCTCTTTGAACGCTTCGTGGCTGCGATGGACGCACGCGCTGGCGTTTAGAGGGTTTTAACCATGAGCGCCCAAGGGTGGCGCCCGTGGACACACCTGTTGCATCCGAAGCACCTGACGCGCCTCTCCGCCTCGACGAGACGGCGGAGGTCGCTTCGCCGTCGGAGCGTCCGGCGCCGAGTTGGGCGGGCGACAACATTGCCGGCACGCTGCGCATCGATGGGCCGGTGCGGCTGTCGGGTCTTGCGGCGGACCGACGTCCCGATCCCACGCTCCTCGAGGGGCTCGATCCGCTGACATGTCTCGGCAAGGGATTTGTGCCGTGGCGGCGGATCGGCCGGACCACTGTGATTGCGACCGACGGCCGCTCCGGGATCGAAGAGATCTTGGCGACACTTCCGGAGCGTCGGACGCGCATTGTCTTCGCCCCCGCCACGAGAGCGGAGATCGAGGCGGCGATCGGTCAGGTGTTTGGCGATCGCCTCGCAGCCCGCGCGCGCAGCCGAACGCAGCCCGGCCACTCCTGCGCCGCATTGCCCTGGCCTCGAATTGTCTGGCTCGCCGTGCCTTCCATCGGTGCCGCGCTCCTCTTTGCGCCGCTCGCCGCCCTTGCTGTCCTGATCGCCTGGATCAGCGTCGTCAACTTCGCCACGATGGCGATCCGCGCCACAGCTCTGGTCGAGAGCATGCGCACCCGCCAGGTCAGCGCGCCCGTCATCCCAATCGGCGCTGCACCGAAACCGCCACCGCGCATTTCGCTTCTGATCCCGCTCCTCCGCGAGGATGTGGTCCTGCGCCACCTCATCAGGGCGCTTGAGCGGCTCGAGTACCCCAAGGATCGGCTCGACGTGAAGCTTGTCCTCGAAGACGACGACGTCGCGACCCCCCTGGCCCTCGCCCAGGTTGAGCGGCCCGCGTGGATCAAAACCCTGCGCGCCCCGCGAGATGCACTCCGCACCAAGCCCCGCGCGCTCAACTTCGCGCTCGATTTCTGCGAGGGGGAGATCATTGGCGTCTACGATGCCGAGGACAGGCCGGAGCCGGGCCAACTGCGCGCCATAGTCCGCCATTTCGAGAGCGCGCCAGCCGACGTCGCGTGTCTGCAAGGCCAACTCGACTTCTACAACGCGCGTCAAAACTGGCTGGCGCGCTGCTTCACGCTCGAATACGCGATCTGGTTTCGCGTGCTCCTCAAAGGGATTGAGCGGTTGCGCCTTCCGCTCCCCCTTGGCGGCACCACGGTGTTTTTTCGGCGCGCACCGTTGGAGGCTGTGGGGGCCTGGGACGCGCACAACGTGACCGAGGACGCCGATCTCGGCATGCGCCTTGCACGCTTCGGGTTTCGGACTGAGATGGTCGTGACGACCACCATGGAAGAGGCCAATTGCCTCGCCAGGCCTTGGATCGTTCAGCGCTCCCGATGGCTCAAAGGGTACGCAATGACGTGGGCCTCCCACATGCGGGCGCCACAGAAACTGTGGCAGGACCTCGGACCGGCAGGCTTCCTCGGTTTCCAGGTTCTGTTTCTGGGGGGTCTCACCAGCTACCTGGCAACGCCACTCTTCTGGCTGCTGGCGCTCGCTGCCTTCGGGCTGCAGTCAACTGTTTTCGATGCGTTGCCCGCCCCTCTGTGGACCGTCTTTTTCGCATCCATGGCCATTGGTCAGGCGCTGATGCTGGCTGTCGCCTTGCGTGCCGCCCTCCCTCGTCCGCGGCGCCACCTCTTGCCGTTCGTCCCAACGCTCCTGTTTTATTGGCCGCTCGGGGCGGTGGCGGCCTATCGCGCGATCTGGGAGATCTTCCGCGCGCCGTTTCATTGGCACAAAACAAAACACGGGATCTGATGGGCGCGCCGAGCCGCCGCCCACAGCCTTTCTCCCTGGTGCCGGACCTGCACCAAGCCCGGGCCCTGAATTGATGAGCCGGAGTGGCCCATCGACGGCACAGCGAAGAAGGCGTCCGAGTTAAAGCGGCACTGGCCACTGCGCGCGTGCCTCACCGATCAACAGAACGGAAGCGGCAAGGGCCCGATGCGGACCCAAAAGAGGATCCGCTACGACTCCCCTGCCCCAAGCTTCAAGCGCGTCACAAAGGCGATGGAGATGTGGTTGCGGATCGCCGCGTCTGCAATATCGCCGTCCCGCTCCTCAATTGCAGCGACGATTTGGCGATGCTCTTCAAGCGCGGTCTCACCCCTCCCCTCCTTTGCAAACGATGTCGTCGTCAAAAGCGCCATCGCTCGGTGAACCGTTTCGAGCTGAGCAACGAGGTACCGGTTGTGCGAGGCGAGATGGAGCTGCCGATGAAACCGCTTGTTCGCGCGGCTCAGCGCCTGCGGATCTGAAGTCAGGGCACGATCCGCGTCGATCATGTCGTAAAGCACTTTGATCTCCTCAGGCGCAGCGTGCTGCGCTGCGAGACGCGCCGCGAGCGCCTCGAGCTCCGTCCGAACGACGTAGAGTTCCCCCATCTGATTGTGGTCGAGCGACGCAATGATCAGGGAGCGTCCGTCCCGGGCGAGGATCCCCTGTGTCTCAAGGCGTTGAAACGCCTCGCGCACCGGCGTCCGAGAACAACCAAACCGCTCGGCCAGATCGGCCTCGACCAAGCGGTCCCCGGGCCGAAACTGCCCCTCGTCAATCGCATTGAGCAGAAGGTCGTAGGCGTCGCGTGCCTGAAGATCGCTCACACTGGTCCCTTTGGCTTGTCTCTGCCGCGGATTTAGGCGGCGCACCACCCAAAGTCGAGACCGAGCTCTCTTGCCGCACGCAGAAGACCTGATATGCGGGGCGGATGCTGAACGCGGCCTTCGAACATGTCACAGAGTGGGTCTTCGACCTCGACAACACACTTTACCCGCGCGACGCGCGCCTCTTCGATCAGATCGAAGTGCGGATGCGGGACTTCATCATGCGCACCCTCGAGGTCACGGCGGAGGAGGCATCCGCGCTCAGAGACAGCTACTGGGAGGCTCACGGCACCACGGTTGCAGGCCTCATGAAGGTGCACGGCATCGACCCCGATCCATTCCTGGCAGAGGTCCACCAGATCGACCTCGCCCGTCTCGACCCGGCGCCCGATCTCGCTGAACGGATTGCGGCGCTCCCGGGGCGGCGGATCGTCTACACAAACGGCTCGCGCCGACACGCCGAGCGTGTGCTCGAGGCCCGAGGCCTGACGCGGGCGTTTGACGACGTGTTTGGCGTCGAGGACGCGGACTATCACCCAAAGCCCCACCACCGTGCTTTTGAGACCGTGTTCACCCGCGCGGCGCTGAAGGCCAGCGCGGCCGCGATGTTCGAAGATGACAGCCGCAACCTTGCCGTCCCGCACGCCATGGGACTGACCACCGTGCTCGTCGGGCCGGCGGACGGGCCCGAACCTCATGTCGACCACGTCACCGAGGATCTGACGGACTTTCTGTCGCAAGTTGTCTGAAGGCTGTGGCCGTCCGAGCGCCGGACGCTAATACAGAGAGCATGCGTGACACAACGGACGTCTTGATCTCTGGCGGCGGGCTCTCGGGGCTGATCGCAGCGGCTGCCTGTGCCGCGGACGGGCGACGTGTGACCCTCGCCGAGCCGCACCTTCCGAGCGACGACGCCCCGGAGGACTTGCGGAGCACGGCGCTCCTCGAGCCTTCGATCGCGTTTCTCGACGAGATCGGCCTCTGGCCTTCGCTGGCGGAGCTTGCGACGGATCTCGTCACAATGCGCCTCATCGATGCCGGTGGGCGGGAGAACGCGGAACGGACCCGTATCGACTTTGACGCCGCCGAGATTGGTCAAGTCCGCTTTGGCGCGAACCTCCCCAACACCGCCTTCCGCCGCAGACTGGCGGAGAGCCTTGCCAGTCGAGCGCATGTGACCCTCTGCCAGGCACGCGTCGCAGAGGTGGTGGCGCGCGACGATCAGGCGATCGCGACGCTATCGGATGGCAGCCAAGTGGGCGCGGCCCTCGTCGTGGCCGCCGACGGGCGGGAGAGCCCGCTGCGACGCGCGGCCGGGATCGGCGTCCGTCGAGCGAGCGTCGGTCAGCAGGCGATCGTCTTTGCGGTGCGCCACGCGGAGCCGCATCGCGGCATCTCGACGGAGATCCACCGCACGGGCGGACCGTTCACTCTCGTGCCCCTCGCCGACCGAGAGGGCGTGCCCCACTCAGCCGTGGTCTGGATGGAGAACGGGCGCGAGGCCGGGCGGCTGATGGCGCTCGAGAAGAGCGAGTTCGAGGCAGCACTCAACGAGCGCTCCCTTGGGTGCCTGGGCGCGCTGCATTTGGCGTCGGAGCGGCGGATGTGGCCGATCATCACTCAGATCGCCCGGAGCATGACGGCCCGGCGGCTGGCCTTGATTGCGGAGGCCGCGCATGTGATGCCACCGATCGGCGCTCAGGGGCTCAACACCTCCATAGGGGACATTTCGGCCCTCCGGGACGCCGTCCGGACCGCGGGCTCGGGCGATGTCGGCGGGCAGAGTGTGCTGTCGGTCTATGCCCGAGCGCGCGAAACGGAAACCGCGCTTCGCGTGGCAGGCGTTGAGGTGTTGAACCGTGCGGCGCACACTCGGGTCGGCGCGCTCCGCGATCTGCGCGCTATGGGCCTCAACATGCTCGGGCGCACACCGCTCCGCCGGGCGGCCATGTCGGCGGGGCTCGGGGGCCGGTTGCTGCCGTTCTAGAGGGGGGGCGGACGCTCGCGGCCCGAGAGCATCACGTTCGATTCGACTTCTCCGACCCCGGGCAGCGACATGATCCGCCGGCGGAGCACCCGTTCGAAGTCCGCGATGTCGCGCGCGATCACCTTCAGCCGGTAGTCGTAGACACCGAGCACATGCTGGACCAGTTGCACTTCGGGGATCGCCAGGACCGCCCGCTCAAAGTCGGCAAGCGCCACCCGCCCGCGAGTTCCGAGCTTGACGCCCAGAAACACCGTCACCGGGTAGCCAAGCGCCGCTGCATCGACCCGGAGCCGCCGCCCCCGGATCACGCCCGACCGCTCGAGCCGCTCGATCCGCCGCCATGCGGCCGGCTGGCTGAGCCCAACACGCTCCCCCACAGCCTTCGGACCCAGGCCCCCGTCGTTGAGCAGGACCCTCAGGATGGCGCGATCGATGTCGTCGAGATCTGCCATCAGACCGGCACGCGACCGCTCGACTTGAGCTCCGACACGAGCATCAGCGCCTCGACATCGGCAATGTGAGGTAGCGCCAGGATCTCGGTCCGATAGATCTCCCGGTAATGGACAAGGTCGCGCGCGACCACGTCGAGGCGCACGTCCACCCGCCCGAGGAGGGTTTGGACAGCCGTCACGTGACGGACGTTCCAGGCGGCGCGAAGGAACGCGTCGAACGCCCCGGGCGCCGTCTTATCGAGGGTGACGCGCAAGAACACCTGCACTTCAAACCCCGCCGCTTTCGGATCGACAACGACCTCAGTGCCGAGGCTGACACCCGTGGCCTCCAAACGCTCGATCCGCCGCCACACCGCCCCGACAGAGAGGCCGGCCTCCCGCGCAAGCTCCGTCTTCGGTCGGACCGGATCGTCTTGCATCAGGCGGAGGAGGCGGCGGTCGGTGTCATCGAGCGTTTGCATGAGAATGCCGATATCAGGGCCATTCGCGAATTAAAATGCCTGGAATGCGCCGCATCGACACAAGTCCACCCCTCCTCGCTCCGACGCGGGGCCGTAAGATGCGCAAAAGGAAGACCAGGAGGAAGACCATGCGCGTCTACTACGATCGCGATTGCGACATCAATCTCGTCAAGGACAAGAAGATCGGAATCATCGGCTATGGCAGCCAGGGCCATGCACACGCTCTCAATCTCGTCGATTCCGGAGCCAAGCACGTCGCCGTCGGCCTGCGGGAGGGGTCTCCGTCCAAGGCCAAGGCCGAGGGCGAAGGGCTGAGCGTTATGGGCCTCGCCGAGGTCTCGGCCTGGGCGGATCTCTTGATGCTGACCATGCCGGATGAACTCCAGGCTGAGACCTACCGGGCGTTCGTCCATGACAACCTCCGGGACGGCGCCGCGATAGCCTTTGCCCACGGGCTCAACATCCACTTTGGGCTCATCGAGCCGAAACCGGGCGTCGACGTGATCATGATGGCGCCAAAGGGTCCGGGTCACACCGTCCGGGGGGAGTTCGTCAAGGGCGGCGGCGTGCCCTGCCTCGTGGCCGTGCACAATGACGCGAGCGGCACGGCGCTCGAGATTGCGAAGTCCTACTGCTCGGGCATTGGCGGCGGCCGCTCGGGCATCATCGAGACCGATTTCAAGCAGGAATGCGAGACCGATCTCTTCGGCGAGCAGGCCGTGCTCTGCGGCGGTCTGGTCGAACTGATCCGGATGGGCTTCGAGACGCTGGTCGAGGCCGGCTACGACCCGGAGATGGCCTATTTCGAGTGCCTCCACGAGGTGAAGCTGATCGTCGATCTGATCTACGAGGGCGGCATCGCCAACATGAACTACTCGATCTCGAACACTGCCGAGTTTGGGGAGTATGTCTCCGGCCCCCGCGTCCTCCCCCGCGAGGAGACGAAAGCCCGCATGAAAGCCGTGCTCGAGGACATCCAGTCGGGCCGCTTTGTGCGCGACTGGATGACCGAGTGCGCCGTTGGACAGCCGTCCTTCAAGGCGGTCCGGCGCAACAACGACGCGCACCAGATCGAGGCTGTCGGCGAAACATTGCGCGGCATGATGCCGTGGATCACCGAAGGCCGGATGGTCGATAAGTCAAGAAACTGATCCCCGCTCCTAGCGGCCGGTGCCATAACAAGGCGCCGGCCGAACAGTGGTCCCGGCTTGCCAAAAGCCGGCCATCGGCGGCCGTTGGCGGTCGGGCCGGAAGGACGAGGAGGGAAGGTCGCGACGCGTGTCCGCCGCACCGCTACGCCGCCGGACCCGAGAGGCCGATACGGATCGCGTCCTTGATCGGAGAGCCAAGCCCCCCACGCGGCAGCCGCGTGACGACGCATCGCTGCCAGCCCGCTGCCTGCGGGAAGGCCGAAGACAGGGGGCGGCTGGCGGTTGGGCCCTCAAATCACTCGGATGCCCGGCGCTCGGCCTCGACACGAAGGGCCGCCGTTTGCGCATCAAACCCCGCCTGAGCGAAGAGAAACGCGAAGGTTGCGCCGATCCCGCAGAACCGCTCGCTCGTCTCGTAGAAGGTCTGATCGGAGCCGATGGGGGTCACGATCTGGCTCCGCTCCGGAAACCCGAGGAGCCGCGCGCCGCGCCCGGCAAAGGCGTAGCTGATCATCCCCCCATCTGCGGCTTTGGTCGGCGCCATGACCAGCGTCGTCTGCTCAGGCGTCCGGATCTGGCCGCCGCGAGGGCCGGCGACGATGAGGTCGAACGAAGCCCCCTCTTCGGCGATGTCGACGCCCTCAGGCTCAACCGAGAGTATGAACGGGTTCCAGTCCGGGTAAGCCGCAACATCGACAATGGTCTCGAACACGATCGTTGTCGGCGCGTCGATGAAGGTCTCTGCCTCCGCCCTCAGGCAAAACGTCGCCGACGCCTGGCCTGCGGTCATCACGGCCAGACCGACCCCAACCAAAACTGCACACTTCTGCATTGTAAGGCACCTCTCCTCTATCGCCCGACGCAACCATAAGCCGCGGATTGCGCGCCGGTCGACACCTGCGTTGCCCCTGGCGTGATGAGATTGGGGACGGTATGACGCACACAAACCTGTGAGGACTAACGATGCTCAGAGCTCTCTTGATCCGATGCGCAGCTGCGCTGGTGCTGGTGATGGTCACCTTCAATCCAACTGGGTTCAGCTACACCCACTGGGCGCTGTCCGGCGGCGCGAACCTGCCTCTCGCAATCCTTCTCGGTTTGGTGTTGCTCGTCGCCTATGTCGTTTTCCTCCGCGCCACCTTTCGCTCCATCGGCTTCATCGGAATCGGCCTCGTCGTTGCCGTGGTCGGCGCGTTCGTGTGGCTGTTGACGGATTTCGGCATCATCAACTTCCAGAACCCGGGCGTGATGGCCTGGATCGGACTGATCGTCATATCCCTCGTGCTCGGGCTGGGCCTGTCCTGGTCTATCATCCGGCGAGCGATCACGGGCCAGCTCGACGTGGACGATGTCGAGCAGTGATTGAATTCAGGTCGACACTCCTTAGCTGACTGGATAGACCGCGCTGAAAACGGAGTGACGGCCGCATGGAAACCATAGTCCTGACGATCCACCTCTTGATCGCGATCGCGCTGATCCTGACTGTTCTGTTGCAGCGGAGCGAGGGCGGCGGTCTCGGGATCGGCGGCGGTGGCGGCATGTCGACGGGGCGTCCGCCGACCTCGCCGGTGGCAAAGTTCACTTGGATGCTTGCGGTCGGTTTCATCGTCACGTCCCTGTCGCTCACCTGGATTTCGGCGCAGAACTCCGCAGGGCGATCGGTGATCGAGGGCGTGGACCTCAGCCCGGACACGGGTGGCTCTGGCCTGTTGCCGCCGGCTCTTGGGGGCGGAGACCTGTTGCCGCCGCCATCGGGCGATGCGCCCCTGACACCGCCCGTGGGCGCAGATGCGCCGCTCACGCCTCCGCCGGCGGAGTAGGCTGCCCAAGTTTCGTTGCTCCCCAGCATCAGGCCACAGCATATAGATCGGTCCGGGGTTGTGGCGGGCGCCAGAATGGCTTAACTGCAGACTCCCGTGTGCAGCTGTTCCGGCCTGTCCGGAAACGATTCGCGGGGATCCGAGACATGGCCAAATTTGTGTTCATTACCGGCGGCGTGGTCTCTTCCCTCGGCAAGGGTTTGGCCTCCGCAGCACTCGGTGCGCTTCTGCAGGCGCGCGGGTACACGGTGCGCCTGCGCAAGCTCGATCCCTACCTGAACGTCGATCCGGGAACGATGAGCCCGTTTGAGCATGGTGAGGTCTTCGTGACCGACGATGGGGCCGAGACCGACCTCGATCTCGGCCATTACGAGCGGTTCACGGGCGTGGCTGCGCGGATGACGGATTCGATCTCCGCAGGCCGGGTCTACCAAACGGTCTTGGAAAAGGAACGCCGGGGCGACTACCTCGGCAAGACGATCCAGGTGATCCCGCATGTGACCGATGAGATCAAGGACTTCATCGGCATCGGCGAGGACGAAGTCGACTTTATGCTGTGCGAGATCGGTGGCACCGTCGGTGACATCGAGGGGCTGCCCTTCTTTGAAGCGATCCGGCAATTCGCGCAGGAGAAGCCCCGGGGGAACTGCATTTTCATGCACTTGACCCTCCTCCCCTACATCGCGGCGAGCGGCGAGCTGAAGACCAAACCCACGCAGCACTCCGTCAAAGAACTTCGCTCGATCGGCATCGCCCCCGATGTGCTCGTCTGCCGCTCCGAAGGGCCGATCCCCGAGAAGGAGCGGGAGAAGCTCGCACTTTTCTGCAATGTGCGCTCCGATTCTGTCATCGCGGCGCAGGATCTGAAATCGATTTACGAGGCGCCCCTCGCCTATCACACCGAAGGGCTCGACCGCGCAGTTCTCGATGCGTTCGGGATCGCGCCGGCAACAGAGCCGAACCTCGGCGTTTGGGAGGATGTGGCGGACCGGGTCTACAAACCTGAAGGCGAGGTCCGGATCGCGGTTGTCGGCAAGTACACCCAGCTCGAGGACGCCTACAAGTCGATCGCGGAAGCGCTGACCCATGGCGGCATCGCCAACCGGGTGCGTGTGCGCCCGCAATGGATCGAGGCGGAGGTGTTTGAGTGCGACAAGGACGCCGCCGCCCTCCTCCAGGGGTTTCACGGGATCATCGTGCCGGGCGGCTTCGGCGAGCGGGGCACGGAGGGCAAGATCGAGGCGGCCCGCTTCGCCCGCGAACGCCGGGTCCCGTATCTCGGCATCTGTCTCGGCATGCAAATGGCGGTGATCGAAGCGTCGCGCAGCCTCCTCGGGATTTCTGACGCGGGCTCTGAGGAGTTCGACGTGGAGACCGGCGAGCGCCGCTTTGAGCCGGTGGTGTACCACTTGAAGGAATGGGTGGAGGGCAACCGCACCGTCCGCCGGACCATCAAGGACGACAAGGGCGGGACCATGCGCCTCGGCGCCTACAACGCCGTCCTGACGGAAGGGAGCCGGGTCGCCGAGATCTACGGCGACCTCGCCATCTCTGAGCGCCACCGTCATCGTTATGAGGTCGACATCCGCTACCGCGACAAGCTCGAGGCTGCGGGCCTCGTTTTCTCCGGAATGTCGCCCGACGGCCGACTGCCCGAGATCGTCGAGGCGCGGGGTCACCCTTGGTTCATCGGCGTCCAGTTCCATCCGGAGTTGAAGTCAAAGCCCTTCGCGCCGCACCCCCTCTTCGCCGATTTTGTGCGTGCCGCCGTGGCTCAGTCGCGTCTGGTCTAGCCCACGCGACACGCTAGAGTAGCTGAGGAGAGGGAGGACAGACCAGAATGCCGTTCAGCCGCATCGTCACCTTTGGCGACAGCCTCAGCGACACGGGTGAGATCTTCCGCCTTTCAAGCGACACCCTGATCGTCCCCTACCCTCCTAGCTTTTTTGGCTACGCCGGCGTCTTCTCGAACGGACCGGTCTACGCCGATCTCCTGCCTGGACTGCTCGGCGGCGAGGGCGCGTCATACGCGGTCGGGGGCGCGGAGGCGGTCGGCAGCGCGACCTTCAGCGATTTTCTGGTGGGCCTCGACCCCCGGCTGATCACCAACCCGACGAGCCCATCGCTCGACGTCGGTATCAACCTGGATGCGCAGCTTGACCGGGGGCTTGCAGCGGAGACGGGGGACCTCTCCGATGCGGCAGCGGCGTTCTTCATCGGGGCAAACGACTACGCAAACTTCGTACCGAGCCTCAGGGACCCGACCGGCGCGGGACTGGTCACCGATGTCATCGAGGCCCAGATCTCGGCCGGACGCGCGGCGGCCGAGGCGGGCTTCGGCACGCTCATCTACTACACTCTGCCCGTCGCCGCCTTCTTCCCTGCCTTCGCTGCCGTCCCCCCCGCGCTCCAGGGCCTCGCGGAGACCCTGAACGAGGCCAACAACACGGGCCTCATCGACGGGGCAACGGCGCTCGACGCGGAGCTCTCCGAGACCGAGGTCGAAATTGTCGACATCACATACTTGTCCGAGGAGCTTCTGGCCGATCCCACCGCCTACGGCTTTGTCGCGCCGCTCGACCGTTCGGTGGTCGACCTGACCGGCCCGTTTCCAGAGATTGTGGATGACGCTCTGCTCGCAGCGTTCGACGAGGACCAGATCCTCTTTTGGGACGACGTGCACCCGACCGCAGCGACACATGGCATTTTCGCTGCCTACAGCGTCGCGAGCCTGACCACGATCCTGACCGAAGGGACCGAGGCGGGCGACGGCGTGATAGGAGGCGCCGAGGTCGAGACCGTCTTTGGCGCCGGCGGAGACGATACGATCTCGACGCGGGGGGGAGCGGATGTGGTCCTCGCGGGGCTTGGCGCGGACGTGATCTCTGGCGGCGAGGGCGATGACCTTCTGAACGGTGGATCGGGCGACGACGACCTGCGCGGCGGGCTCGGAAACGATGTTCTCGCCGGAGCGGCCGGCGACGATTTTCTCCGCGGCGGGCTCGGCGACGACGTGCTGATCGATGGTCTCGGCTCCGATGTCGCCTTAGGCGGTCCGGGAGACGACGTGTTCCTCTTCACTGAGGCAAGCTTGATTGGCGGCGCATCGGGGGTCGACACAGACGTCTTCTCAGGCGGCGCAGGGGACGACATCCTCTACATCGCGGTGAACGGCCCACCACCGGACGTGCCCTTGGGATCGGATTTCACCATCGCAGAGCTCGGCCTCACGGCACAAAGCATAGAAACGGTGGTCTTTGTCGACGGCCGCACCGATCTTGCGACGGTGGAGACGGCCGCAGATCTCGAAACCGCCGACCTTTGGGGATTTGTTTGAAACGCCGTCGCGCCTATATCCCTCTTTATGTTCGGTGATCTGATCAAACGCCTGATGGCAGGTGACGCGGAGGACGACGTCCGTGTCCAAGACAGCCGCGAGGTCATTGCGGCCCTGCTTGTCCGCTGTGCGCGGATCGACGACGATTTTGACGACAGCGAGGCTGCCGTGATTGAGCGCACGCTCGCCAAGCGCTACGGGCTCGGCACCGCCGAGGCGCACGCGCTCTGCAATCGCGGCGCGGAGCTCGAGGCCGAGGCCGGCGACACGCAGCACCTCACGCGTGTCATCAAGGACGCAGTGCCCTATGAAGAACGGATTGGCGTTGTCGAGGCGCTCTGGCGGGTCGTCCTCGCCGACGATCGCCGCGATCAGCATGAGAATGCGTTTCTCAGGCTGACCTCCAGCCTTCTCGGTGTCAGCGACCGCGACTCAGGCCTCGCCCGGCAACGCGTCACCAGCTAGGGCCTACCCTATAGAGGGATGTCCCAACGCGGATGTTCTACGTTCCGACCTTCCGAAAGAGATGGTGGGCTTCAACCGCCACCAACTGACCGACTGGGAGCGGCCTGGTGTCCGGCCACGACTGCAGACCAAACGCCGTTGCGGGTCGCAGGTGGACGACCGGCGGGTCAAAAACGGTACCCTCTGGCGGTTCCGGACCCGGCAGTCCCTGGCTTGATCTGCGCAAGCGATACAGGCCGCGAACGACGCTCTGCAACCGCTTCGTTCGGTGCATGGCGGCCGGCGCTTGGGATCGTCCGCGTCCACTAGCGCAGGTCCGGGCCAAAATCGGGGCGGGGACGATGGCTGCATCGGGCGGTAGTGCGACGGCCTGTCTATCAAGAACCTCACTCTGGTCGATGCCGAGGGTCGCCTGATCCGCCTGTAGTTTGCGCCCGACCGGACGGGCGATGTGCCGGTGGGCACGGCGTGCACTTACGATCTGCGGGAGGGCACGACCCTGATGGCCGACCGCGCCCCCGACACGAACTCGATCGGCGACGCCGCCTTAAAGCGCTGGGTCTGCACCTTCCGCCTGGAAACGCTCTGACTCCGCACTTGGGTCCTATGGCACCGCAACCAGGTCGGGCACGTCACCAACCGAAACAATCGGTTCTGAGATCTTGCCGCCCGATGCGACCGGAGATCGGACAACGACCTCACGGCTCCCAAAGTCGCTTCCATCCGCTTCCGGCTTGCCGGTGGCGTCCGCCCCTTAGGAGGCAGGAGCACCGCCACGGGAACCGCTCGTTTTGGGTCCTTGGGGAAGCGGCATTTTGGTCGGGCCGTTGGCTGCCACTCGCTTACCCCAACGGGCGGCCATCAAGCCAACCGCGCCGCAACGGCCTCCGCGATCATGCGGCTCACGCGGACATTGCTTTCTTCTGTGACCCCGGCGATGTGCGGCGTGAGGAGGACGTTCAGCCCGGCAAAGGGCGCGCCGGCCTCCGCAGTCAACGGCTCTTCCTCGAACACATCGAGTGCCGCGCCGCCGAGATGACCCGTAGCGAGCGCCTTTGCGAGCGCTGTCTCGTCGAGCACACCGCCCCGCGCCGCGTTGATCACGATGGCACCAGCGGGAAGCGCCGCGAACTCGGGCGCCGAGAGGCTGTGCCGTGTCTCCGCTGTCAGGGGCACATGGAGGCTCAACACATCGGACCTCGCCAGAAGGGCGTCGCGCCCCACCCGTTCGGCCATGGTCCAGGCCGGATCCGCCTCGCTCACGAACGGATCATGCGCCAAAACCGACATGCCGAGCGACCGCGCCCGTGCTGCCGTCTGCCGAGCGATCCCGCCAAACCCCAAGAGCCCGAGCGTCTTTGAGCCGGTTTCCCGCCCAATCAGGCGTTGCCTCGGCCAGCTGCCTCCGGCGACCTCCGCACTCGCGTGCCAGGCGCCGCGGAGGAGGATGAGGGCGGCCGTGATCACATACTCGGCGACCGCCGCATCGTTTGCACCGATCGCCGGGATCACCTCCACCTTCCGTGTGGTTGCAGCGGCTTGATCGATGTTGTCGAGCCCAACGCCGAGACGCCCCACCACGGAGAGCGACGGCGCGGCGTCGAGAAGACCCGCGGAGACCTCCGTGCGGTTTCGAACAATCAATGCCCTGGCCCCGACGAGCCGGGCCGGTATCTCCCCCTGGCGGTCTGCCAGGTCGGGGGCATACTCCGTGTCGAATTGTCCGGCGAGCCAGTCGACCGACCTCTCGTCCATGAACTCCGTGATCAGAATGTCAGGCATCGCTGCCCCCGAGCGTGACCACAAGGCCGGTCGCGACGCTCTCCTCCGCGGCCGCGCCGACCGCCACCGCGATGCGGCCATCGCGGAGGCCCACCTCCGGTGCCCCGCCCTCCCGAACCAGGCGCACGAAACGCTCATGCTGGTAAAAGGTCGAGCCGTGGTGATCGCCTGCGGCAAGGATCTCTGACGGGGTCTCGATGTGTTCGACGCGGCGGTGGCGGGTTGCCCGCTCTGCGATCATAAGCTGTCCGTGGCGCACTTGCCCGTTCGGTTCAAACCGCGTGGGACCCGGCATGCGCGCGTCGATCCGGGCATCGGGGCCGACTACGGTGACCTCCTCCTGCCACTCCGCCCCCTCGGCGAACATACAGAGATCGAGCATCGCACGCGCGCCCCCCGCAAACTCCACGGAGACATAGGCATGGTCGATGATGTCGGGCACGCCGGCCGGGTAGCGCTCCTCAAGGTGGTTGGTGGCACGCCCGCCGGTGGCGAAGACCCGCCGCGGCTCATCGTCGAGGATCAGACGCATCAAGTCGAAGAAATGGCAGCACTTTTCGACGAGCGTGCCACCCGAGGTCGCGTTGAAGCGGTTCCAGGAGCCGACTTTCTCGAGGAAGGGAAACCGGTGCTCACGGATCGAGACCATGGCGAGGCGGCCGGCCGTGCCCGCCCGGACCTCCTCGATCAGGCGGGCGATCGGGGGCATGTAGCGGTACTCCATCGCCACCCAGACCGGCGCCGGGCGCCCGGCCGCCTGGTCCTCGATCTCCCGGCACTCGGCCTCGGTCAGGCCAAGCGGCTTTTCGCAGAGGATCGGCAGATCAGTGGCGAGTGCGTCCTTCAAGATCGGGAGATGCAAGTGGTTGGGCGCCGCGATCACCAGCGCGTCGAGAGCCTCGCCCGAGAGCATCTCCCGGTGGTCTGCGTATGCCACGCCGCCAGACAGCGCCGCAGCCTGGGCGCGCTGCTCTCCATCAGGGTCGGCGAGGGCCGTCACTTGCGCACCGCCGAGAAGTGCGACGTTTCGAATGTGCTCCTGGCCCATCATACCCGAGCCGATCAAACCATACCGTGTCGTCATGAAAGCTCCAGCACAGGGAGGTCAAGCGCCGCCGCGGCGGCGCGAAGGTCGTGGCCGTGGTGGCCGTAGGCGAGCGCAACATGGTGCTCCAGTCCTGACGCAATCACCGCGTCGAGAACGTCAGCCGCGGGCTTGGCGAACCGAACGACGCCAGAGGTTCCGGTGAAGGCCATCGGGCGGTCGAGCACCTCGGCCTCAGCGATGACCAGCGACGCGCGTCCCCGCGCCTGGCTGATGCGTGTGACGGTCACCGGACCCGGCTTCAGCCGAAACTCGTAGAGAAGCGGCATGCGGCGGTTGGTGTGGATCGTGGCCCGCGGCGGCTCCGCCGCCATTTCGGCGGGGGCCTGACCGCAGTGCCAGACGACGGCCGTGTCATCGGCGATGTCGACATCGACCAGATCGACCAGAAAAACGGAGGCCCCAGCCACCTCCTGCAACAGGAGCTGCGTTACGGCGCCATAGACGTCCGCCTCGCAGGCGCAGGGGATCCGAGCCGTGCCCATCATGGAGACCGGCCCGCAGACAGCGCCACCATACTCGGTGAACGTCTCGGGCCAGCAGCGGATCGCGAAAGCGTCCACGCCCCGCGCCGCGCGCAAGTCGTCGAGCGCAAGTTTGAGGCGGAGCGAACGGTCGAGCTCATCCGGATCGACCGCATCGAGCTCGGCCACAGAGCCTGCAGCCTCATGGCGGAGGGCGGCTGTGGCCTCCGCCGTTGCCGCATGTGCGGCGCTGAAGAGGTCCGGCAAATCGATCTCCGCCACCTCCACTCCCGCAAGCGCGTGCAGCGCAGCGGGATCGTAGGCGCATGTGTCAAAGCCGTCCGGATGCGCCCCCACGCGCCCGATCCGCCGCCCTCGGAGGGCGCCTGCAAAGCGCGGATCCGCCGGCGCATCGGCCGGAACCGGGTCCACCTGCCCCACCGCGCGCGCACCCGACAGAAGGCCCGCGACATCGGCCCCCTCCGGTGCCGCAAAAAGCCAGCCGAACCCGCGCCCCCGAAGCCCGAGCGCGTGGGAGGCAAGGTTGAGCCCGCAAAACGCGTTGAGCCGAAGCCGCCCTCCGAGCCGCGGCTCGGGCAGCGCCCAGATCTCGAGCGGTTCCGAAAACCGCTCGGCAGCAAGGGCGACGACGCCCGCATCGGTGAAGGTCACTTGCAGAACAAGCAGTCGGTCGATCTGTTCCGCTTCGAGCTCATCAAGCGCGGCTTCGGCTGCCTCCCCGTCGAAGAGGAGCCGGCGCGGACCGACGATCTCGTGCTCCGTCTCATCGAGGCGGGCGAGCATGGCTGCGAGCCCCTCCTCGGCGAACGGCACGTCAAATGTCGGGCGCCCGAGCGGCAAAATGCCGACCCGCGCCATCAGATGTCCTCGTAGCCGTGGCGAAAGCTTGCATCGCCTGGATGGAAGCTTGCGCCGCCCGAATAGAGCGGATGATCGAACCAGGGTGTCGCACGCGCGTCTGTGAGGGCGTTGAGCGCCGTCATGTAGTCGACCGCCTCGCTCTCGAGCGCGGTGTGGATCGCCGCCCAATCGGGATACTTCTGAAAGGCGTCGAGCCAGATCGCGCGGCCCGCGAGATAGCCCGACGCGCCCGCGGCATAGGCATGCTCCAGGATCTGCCGGAACGCGGCCTTTCCCGCACCGGCAGAGAGCATAACCCAGGGGCGGCCGGCCAGCCGACCCATCTCATCAAAGAGGGCCTGGACCTCCGCCGAGCCGTCCGCCGCATCGGCGGCCACCGGGCTCTCCAACTTGAAGACGTCGACGCCGTACTCGGATTTTGCAAACTCCTCGACGGAGGCGAGCACGTGATCGGCGTTCTTGCCCCGCATCTCGACATACTCCTTGGTCTGCTCCGCGTCTCGGGCGAGCGGGTAAACCAGAAGCTCGAAAAGATAAGGAATGTCATAACGCGCGCAGGCCTCACCGACCCGGCGCGCGAAATCCTTCTGCGCCTGGATCACCGCCGGCTCTGCGTCGGGGCGGTACCAGGCGAGAACCTTGACCGCATCGCCCCCCATCCGCCGGATCTTGCCGACCGACCAGTCGTCGATCTCCGACGAGATCCGCCCACCGGGCGTGTCTGCAAAACCGCTGTCCTCGAGCGTCACGATGAGCCCCTTGGTCGGGGAGAACACATCGAGCCCCATCGGGATTGCATAATGCGGATCGAGCAGCATCGCCGAGGACGCCCCCTGCAGCGTCTCGATCAACATCGTCTTGAACTTGGCGACCTCGTCCCACGGCGCCGTCTCGACACCAAGTGCTTTGGCGATCGGATTTTTGATCGGCGGGCGCTGATCGACGGCGGTCATTTTGAAGAGACCATCCGCGCAGGCCATGCGCCGCAGCCCCCAGAGCTTTCCAGGCGTCAGTGTCATCAACCACGTTCCCCTAAAAAACGTTCGGTTTCAGTGCGATAGGGTGCCCCGCGCCGACCCCCGGCATGGGTGCATTTGAGGGCTGCCGCAGCCGCGGCGAAGCGGATGGCAGCGTCCTCCCCCTGCCCCTCAGCGAGGGCGAGAGCAAACGCGCCATGCCAGACATCGCCCGCGGCGAGAGTGTCGACAACCTCGACCGGGAAGGCAGGATGCCGAACGGGCGTCTCTGCTGCGACAAACACCCCGGCCCCTCCGTCCGTCACCGCCACCCAGGTGTCAAGACGAGATGCGGCCTGCCGTAGCGCCAGCTCCAGATCAGTCTCGCCTGCGAAGGCACGGAGCCCCTGGGCGGAGAAGACAACGTGGCTTGCGCGGCGGGCGAGATCCTCAGGCACCGGCGCCTCGCCGTCGAGGATGCCCGGCACGCCGAGCGCCCGCGCGCGGTCGAGCGCCACTACCGCGGCCTCCGGCCAGCGCGTATCGACCAGGATCGCGTCCGGCTCAGCGTCGTCGAGCGCCACCGTTTCGGGGAGGCCCTTGCCCCGAAAGGCCGTGACCATACGCTCCCCATCCGGCGTGATGTGGATCGCGGAGAAGGCGGATCGCCCCCCCTCGGCCCGCAGCACCCGGCCCGTCTCGACCCCTTCGGCCTCGAGGTCGCCGAGGGTCAGATCACCGATCAAGTCCTGCCCCACGCGCGCCACCAACTCCGCCCGCCCGCCGAGCCGTGCGATGGCGACGGCCGCGTTCCCAGCGCATCCGCCGCCCACGATATGGCCATCCCGCGCCGCGTATTTCTCCGCGCGATCCGGGAATGCTTCGACCTCAAAGAGAAAATCGGTGACCGTTGAGCCGACGACCAGAACCGTGCGCATCAATCAACCGGGAGTCCGCTCGGCACCGTCTCGGGCCGCCCGAGACGGCCCTTCGTGCTCTCGCCTCCGGTCAGCGTGTGCAAAAACGCCACCAGCGCATCGATCTCGGCATCCGAGAGCACCGGCAGATCAACATCGATGGCGGAGGCGAGCCGCGCCATCTCGCGCGCATCCTCAAAGACGACGAAATCGACCGATGCGAGGTGTTCGACTTCGGGCAGCTCCGCCATCGCGGGCTCCCACGCGCGGCGCGCCGCGGCCGGATCCATGTGGTGGCGGATCATGCCCTCAAGCGTCGGATAGGCACCGTTGTGGCCGTAGGGTGCGGTGAGCGCCACGTTGCGCAACATCGGGGTGCGAAACCGGTAGGCGTCCTCGAGCCGGTCGGTCTCATTCAGCCGGCCGCGATCCCGCACCACGGGATCGAAGGCCCGCGTCCGCCCGGGCCCAAACGATGGAAGGCCGAGCGCGTGGAAGCCCTGGTCGCTGAAGAGCGGCCCCGCATGACACCCGGCGCACCCAACCTCGACGAAAAAGAGGTCTCGCCCGGCCGCCTCCTCCTCCGTCAGCGCCGCCTCGCCGGCGAGGTGGCGATCATAGCGGCTGTCATGGCTCTGCCACTCGGCCGAGACGAAAGCGCCGAGGGCGTTTGCAACATGAACGATCTCGATCTCCTCCGGCGCCTCGAGGTCGAAGGCCGCGACCAGCATCTCCCGATAGGCCGGGATCGATCGGACCCGCCGGGCAAGGATCGCCCAGGCCTCCTGCGGGCGGCGCCGGGCGGCCCGGGCGACAGGGTTCTCGGCCGCATCGCCCGCCATCTCCGTCTCCGCCAAGAGCGGCAGAAGCGCCTGCGCCGCGACGATGGTCTCGATCCCGTCGGGCAGCGCCTCCTCGACCGGGCTGTCAAAGCCCGTCGGCGACATCGGGTCGAGCGACAGACGACCGTCGTGGAAGAGAACCCGGATCTCCTCAGCGCCGAGGTTCCAGAGCGCCGGCGCATTGCGGGGCACGCGCCGCTCGATGTCGCCTGCGATCCGCTCCCGACCGATCCCCTCGCCCCCTTCGCCGATCCCGAGCGA
>JBCCWM010000007.1:0-27996 GCA_039193505.1 Pseudomonadota bacterium
AAAAAGCCAGAGACAACGAAATATCGACGCGTCAATCCAACGACGCAACCGCCCCCGAAACCTCCGTAAAACCAACCCGCTCAGGTCAGTGCCGTGGGTACTACAAAACACTCCTCACACACGCAAGCGCGAAATGAAGGCAAATTCGAAAAATTGTCAGATCAAGCGGAGGCGCGTCGGGCCCGCATATGTGAGCCCGCCCATCGCCAGACGCGGTACCCGATCAGGAACGCCACGATCGCTGCGTAGATCAGCACCTCCAGGTGGATCGTCTTGACCAGCCACAAGTAGTGCAGAATGGCGAACACAACAGCAGGATAGGCCAGCCAGTGGATCCGGTTCCAAAGCGTCGTGCCAAGCCTGCGGATCGCACCGTTGGTCGATGTGACGGCGAGGGGGACCAGCAACAGCATCGAGGCAGTGCCAACGATGATGTAGGGCCGCTTGGTCACGTCTCGGACCAGCTCATCAACGTCGAGCTGCACGATCAGCACTGCATAGACGAGGAAGTGCAGCAGCACGTAGTAAAAGCCCATCAAGCCGAGCATTCGTCGGAATCGCATCAGGTTGATCCGCGTCATCCGCAACAGCGGGGTGACGCAGAGAGAGGCGATCAGAAGCTGGAGCGCCGTCATGCCGTAGAGATGCTCTAGCTTCTTTTCAGGCTCCGGCCCGAGCCGATCCATCAAGGCGAGGCAAAACCACCAGATCGCCGGCAAAAAGAACAACACGTACCATGGCCAGACCGGAACCTTCCGAAGCCAGCCGTTCACTGTCATCGCCGCACTCGACATCAGAAATGCGTCACCAGGTCCATATCTGAGTAGAGCGAGCCGACCTCATCAGCATAGCCATTGAACAAAAGCGTGGGCTGCTTCCGCGCGAAAATCCCGCCGCCGATCACGCGCTCTCGCGCCTGGCTCCACCGGGGATGGTCGACCTCTGGGTTGACATTCGCGTAAAATCCATATTCGCGCGGCGCTTGGACATTCCAGGAGGTCGGTGGCTCCTCTTCGGTGAGGCTGATGCGCACGATCGACTTGATCGACTTGAACCCGTATTTCCATGGCACGACAAGGCGGAACGGAGCGCCGTTCTGGTTCGGCAAGACCTCACCGTAGAGACCGGTGGCCATAATCGTGAGGGAGTGCATCGCCTCGTCGAGGCGTAGGCCCTCCCGATACGGCCACTCGAGCAGTTGGAACGCGCCCCTTTGGCCGCGCATCTCATCTGGGCGATAGAGAGTTTCGAAAGACACGTACTTTGCGCCGGACTGAACGCCGGCCCGATCGAGGATCGAAGCAAGGGGCACGCCGATCCAGGGGATCACCATCGCCCATGCCTCGACGCAGCGGAACCGATAGATCCGCTCCTCGAGCGTATGAGGCGCCATCAGATCCTCGAGGGCATAGTCACCGGGCTTCTCGACCAAGCCATCGATCCGCACCGACCAGGGGTCAACGGTCAGCTCACCCGCGTACTTCTTTGGGTCCGATTTATCGAGCCCGAACTCATAGAAGTTATTGTAGCTTGTGACGTCATCGTAGTCTGTCAGCTCGCCCGGTGTGGCGCCAGACCAGGGCTTGTAAGTGAGTGGCTTCGATTGCGCCATCGTCGGCGCAACGAGAGCGGCCCCCGCGGCACCCGCCAGCAATTTGCGACGGCTCAGATAGACTGATTTCGGCGTGATCTCCGAGGACTTGATGTCCGGTGCCGATTTGATGAGCACGCTGGATCCCCTTTCGTTGGTATGGCCCTCAAAACGTGGTCCAAGATATCCACCACCCGCCGGCGGCGCGACGGATGTTCGGACCGCACACTACTCCAGATCGATGGCCTTTTGCCCCCCCTGCCATAAAGATATCGTGAGTGGACGACACACTCCCATCGAGCTTAGTGCTCTCACGAAACTGTCAAGTCCCCGTGTCCCGGTAACGCGGTGCAACCAGATGCGCCCGCGCTGCGTAGAGCAGACCGAGCGGAAGCCCGCTCACACAGAGAGAACCTGGGAGAATGTCATGCTTCGTCAGACACTTTTTGCATCCGCCGTCGCTATCGGCCTTGCGACCGCGGCCTACGGTGCCGACATCGTCGACACCGCCGTTGAGGCCGGAAGCTTCGAGACCCTCGTTGCAGCTGTCCAAGCCGCAGAGCTTGTGGACACTCTGAAGGGCGACGGCCCGTTCACGGTCTTTGCACCGACCGACGAGGCCTTCGCTGCGCTGCCCGACGGCACCGTCGAGAGCCTGCTCCTGCCCGAAAACAAAGATCAGTTGGTTGCAGTTCTTACCTATCACGTCGTGCCCGGCAAAGTGATGTCGACCGACATCACAGGCCCGATGAGCGCAACCACAGTGCAAGGCACAGATGTCGAAATCACCACGGAGGGTGGCGTCAAGGTCGACGGCGCATCCGTCGTGACCGCCGACATCGAAACCTCGAATGGCGTGATCCACGTCATCGACGCAGTGATTCTGCCCGACTGATCCGGACAGATCCTGGGCGGTTCCGGACACGGGGCCGCCACCCAACTAGACCAAAAAAGGAGGTCACAATGATCCGCCGCAACTTCGTCGCGCTCGCCGCCGCAGCCACGTTCGGTCTCGCAGCCTGTACCCCCGCCGAGACGGGACCCGACATCGTGGATGTCGCCGCCAGCGCGGGCGATTTCAACACTCTTGTCGCCGCCGTTACTGCGGCCGGCCTCGTCGACACGCTGAAAGGGGACGGACCTTTCACCGTCTTCGCACCCACTGACGCAGCCTTTGCCGCCCTGCCTGCGGGCACGGTCGAGAGCCTGCTTCTGCCCGAGAACCAGGACGATCTGGTCGCGATCCTGACCTACCACGTGGTCCCGGGTGTCGCGCGCGCAGCCGACTTCCCGGCCGGCGCACGCTCCGCCGTGACGACGGTCAACGGCGCCACTGTCACAGTCGACACGACCTCGGGCGTGACCGTGGACGGCGCCAATGTGGTGACCGCCGACATCGAAGCGTCGAACGGCGTGATCCACGTGGTCGACGCGGTGCTTCTGCCGTAACTGACACGCGTGTCGGGCGTGAGCCGCCCGACGCGCCCCCTCTCAGTGGACTGTCGCCGTGCGCGGCGCATCCTCGGCCGAGCGGTCGCCGACGAGCAACTCGCCCGCCTTGACCTCCACCGGCACACTCTGCCCATCAAAGGTTCCGCCCGAAAGCAGCATCTCAGCCAAGGGATCGAGGAGCGCCCGCTGGATCACACGCTTGAGCGGGCGAGCGCCATAGACCGGATCGTAGCCCCGGTTTGAGAGCCACGTTTGCGCCTCCTCCGACACGTCGAGCGTGATGTTCCGCGCCGCGAGCCGCTCTGCGACCCCCCCGAGCTGGATTTCCACAATCCCGCCCATGTCGTCGCGCGACAGACGCTCGAAGATCACGATCTCGTCGAGGCGGTTCAGGAACTCCGGCCGGAAGTGCGCCCGGACGGCGGTCATCACATCCGCCTCCGCCGCGCCCACATCCCCACCCTCGGGCAAAGCCGAGAGCGCCTGCGACCCGAGGTTCGACGTGAGCACGATCAGTGTATTCTTGAAGTCAACCACTCGGCCCTGCCCGTCGGTCAGCCTGCCGTCGTCGAGCACCTGAAGAAGCACGTTGAAGACGTCGCCATGCGCCTTTTCGACCTCATCGAAAAGGATCACCTGATAGGGCTTCCGCCGCACGGCCTCGGTCAGCACGCCGCCCTCGTCATACCCGACATAGCCCGGAGGCGCCCCGATCAGCCGCGCAACAGCGTGCTTTTCCATGAACTCCGACATGTCGACCCGGGTCATCGCGGCCTCATCGTCAAAGAGAAACTCGGCGAGCGCCTTGGTGAGCTCAGTCTTGCCCACCCCCGTCGGTCCAAGGAACAGGAACGAGCCCATTGGCCGGTTCGGATCATTGAGCCCCGCCCGCGCCCGACGAACGGCATTGGCAACCGCACGCACGGCCGCGGACTGGCCGATCACCCGGTGGCCGAGCTCCTCCTCCATGCGCAGGAGCTTCTCGCGCTCCCCCTCGAGCATGCGGTCGACCGGGATCCCTGTCCAACGCTCCACCACTGCAGCGACATGCTCGGGCAGCACGGCCTCTTCCACCATGACATCCTCGCCCTTGGCCTCCGCCTCGGCGAGCCGCTTCTCGAGATCAGGGATCTGCCCGAACTGGATCTCACCTGCGCGCGCCAGGTTTCCAGTGCGTTTGGCCTGGTCGAGCTCCGCCCGGACGCTTTCGAGCCGCTCCTTGATGTCGCGAGCAGCGCCGAGCTTGTCCCGCTCTGCCTGCCAGCGCGCGGTCATCTCGGCCGAGCGCTCCCCGAGCTCAACAAGCTCCGCCTCGAGCCGGCCGAGCCGGTCCTGGCTCGCCTCATCCTGCTCGAGCTTGAGCGCCTCCGCCTCGATCTGTTTCTGAAGGATCTCGCGGTCGAGCGCGTCGAGCTCCTCGGGCTTCGAATCGACCTCCATCCGAAGCCGGCTCGCGGCCTCGTCCATCAGATCGATCGCCTTGTCGGGCAGAAACCTGTCGGTGATGTAGCGATGCGAGAGCGTCGCGGCCGCCACCAGCGAGCGGTCCGTGATCCGAACTCCGTGGTGAACCTCGTACTTCTCCTTGATGCCCCGAAGGATGGAAATGGTGTCGGGCACTGTCGGCTCACTCACCATCACCGGTTGGAACCGGCGGGCGAGGGCCGCGTCCTTCTCCACATGCTTGCGGTATTCATCGAGGGTCGTCGCGCCCACGCAGTGAAGCTCCCCCCGTGCGAGCGCTGGCTTCAGAAGGTTCGACGCATCCATCGCCCCCTCCGACTTGCCCGCCCCCACAAGCGTGTGCATCTCGTCGATGAAGAGAATGATCTCGCCCGCCGCCGCGGTGACCTCGGACAACACGCCCTTGAGCCGCTCCTCAAACTCGCCGCGGTACTTCGCGCCCGCGATGAGCGACCCCATGTCGAGCGCCATGAGCCGCTTGTTCTCCAGGCTCTCCGGCACGTCACGGTTCACGATCCTGAGCGCAAGCCCCTCGGCGATGGCCGTCTTGCCGACGCCGGGCTCCCCAATCAGAACAGGGTTGTTCTTCGTCCGACGCGAGAGGACCTGCATCGCCCGCCGGATCTCGTCGTCGCGCCCGATGATCGGGTCGATCTTACCCTCCCGCGCAGCCTCGGTCAGGTCGCGAGCGTAGCGCTTCAGCGCCTCGAAGCTCTCCTCCGCACTCGCGCTGTCGGCTGTGCGGCCCTTCCGGATCTCGGCAATCGCGGCCTCGAGCGCCTGCGCCGTCACACCGGCCGCGCGGAGCGCCTTCTGAGCGTCCGACGTCTCGATGGCGAGCGCGGTCAGGATCCGCTCAACAGTCACAAAGCTGTCGCCAGCCTTCTCGGCCTGCGCCTCAGCCGACGTCAAAACCCGTGCCGTCTGGCTGTCGAGGTAGAGCTGATCGCCCGACCCGCTCACCTTCGGCACAGCCCCCACAAGCCGATCGACGGCCGCCCGCACGGCCTCCGCGTCTCCGCCGGCGCGCGAGATCAGATTGACGGCAAATCCCTGGTCATCATCCACGAGCGCCTTCAAAAGATGCGCCGGCACCAGGCGCTGGTGCCCCTCGCGCATGGCAATCGCCTGCGCGGCCTGAACGGTGCCGCGCGCCCGCTCAGAAAACTTCTCGATGTTCATCGCTCACTCCTCGGGTCAGCACCCTCGCCCGCACCCGCTGAAGCGGCCTGCACGGAGGGCCTCAGCAGAGAGATGGGCCCGCGCACCCGCCGTTGCAAGAATGCCTCACTACCCTTGGCGGGATGAACGGGCTAAGCCATCACCATGGCCGACGATCGTCTGATCCTCCCCCTCGACGTTCCAACCGCGCTCGACGGTCTGCGCTTCGCGGAGCGGATGGGCGACAGCGTGTCCTTCTACAAGATCGGCCTCGGGATGCTCACGGGCGGCGGCCTCGCCCTCGCCGATGAACTGAAGAGCATGGGCAAGCGCATCTTTCTCGACATGAAGCTCTTCGACATTCCGGCGACAATCAAAGCGGCGGTCGGCGGGCTCTGTCGCTACGAGCTCGACTTCCTGACCGTCCACGGGGACCCGAACGTCGTCCATGCCGCCGTGACCGGGCGCGGCACGGCACCGACCCGGATCCTCGCGGTCACCTTCCTCACATCCGCCGACCGCGCCGACCTCGATCTCGCGCTCATTCGGCCCGGCGACATGGGCGCCCTGGTGATCGAGCGGGCGCGCCTTGCCTTCGAAGCCGGCGCCGATGGCGTCATAGCCGCCGCCGAGGACGCCCCTGCAATCCGCAACCTTCCGGAAGCAGCTGGCCGCCTGATCGTTTGCCCCGGCATCCGTCCACTGGGCAGCCGAGACGACGATCAAAAGCGTGTCGCGACACCGGCCACAGCGCTCCGGATGGGCGCCGATCACATCGTGGTCGGCCGCCCGATCCGAGACGCCGCTGACCCCAAAGCGGCCGCCGACGCCATCCTCGCCGACATCGCGGAGGTTTGAGCGCCTGCGGCCCCGAGGGGCGCGGGTGGGTGGGGCGCCCCTCGGGGCCGCAGGCGCAGTGCCGCCGCTGAAGAAGACCGCCCGTGCCCATGCGAGTGATCCTTCCCCCCGACGGTCCAAGATCGGCACCCTCCTTTGCGGTCCGCGCAACGCAAGCGCCCTGAGCCGCTCGAAACTGTCCTCCGCATGGCGCCGCATGGAGGGGCAAACGTCTCCACTGTGCGGCGCGCGTACACCCCTCACGAAGCGACACGCTGACGGAGAGGGAAACAGTCATCCTCGTGTCCCGGGCGGCCGCCCGGGCCGGTCATATGAAGACGCTCATGATCGACATGAGAAGACCAAACGCTTCGGGCAGGCAGCCGCGTCTCTCCACATGACGGCACGCTCCGTCATGGGGTAAGCTCAAAGAAAAATTGGCCCGTCCCATGCCCGCCCTCTGCCGCGACTGCCTCACACCCGATCCCGGTCCGCGCTGCCCGGCCTGCGGCAGCCCACGAGAGCTCGCCCATGCCGAGCTCCTCGATCTCTCAATTGCCCATCTCGATTGCGACGCCTTCTACGCCTCAGTCGAGAAACGCGACAATCCAGAACTCCGCGACCGCCCCGTCATCGTCGGCGGCGGGCGGCGCGGCGTGGTCTCGACCGCTTGCTACATCGCGCGGATCCGAGGCGTGCGCTCCGCCATGCCGATGTTCAAGGCGCTCGACCTCTGCCCGGATGCCGCCATCGTCAAGCCGCGCATGGAGACCTATGTTGCCGTCTCCCGCGAGATCCGCGCCCTGATGGAGGCGTTGACGCCCGCCGTCGAGCCGCTCTCCCTCGACGAGGCGTTCCTCGATCTCACGGGCACCGAGCGGCTCCATGGCGCCCCGCCCGCCGTCCTTCTCGCCCTGTTGCAAGCGCAGATCGAGGCCGAGATCGGCGTCACCGCCTCGATCGGCCTCGCGCCCAACAAGTTTCTGGCGAAGATCGCTTCGGACCTCGACAAACCCCGCGGCTTCTCCGTCATCGGCAGAGCCGAGACCGAGAGCTTCCTCGACGCGCAGCCCGTCTCGATCATCTGGGGGGTCGGGCGCGCCTTCCAGGAGACGCTCGCCGCCGACGGCATTCGCACAATCCCCGATCTCAAGGCCCGCGACCGCAAAGACCTCAGCCGCCGCTACGGCGCGATGGGAGAGCGGCTCTGGCATCTTGCACGCGGGCTCGACCAGCGGAGCGTCTCGACACGCTCCGCCGCCAAAAGCGTGTCGAACGAGACCACGTTCGGCGACGACACCGGCGATCCGGATCTGCTCGAAGGGCATCTTTGGCGGTTGGCCGAGAAGGTCGCCGACCGCCTGAAAGCCAAGGAGATCGCAGGCCGGGTGGTCACGTTGAAGCTGAAGCGCTCCAACCACCGCCTGCTGACCCGCAGCCACACTCTCTCAGAGCCAACGCAAATGGCCCATCTTTTGTTCGAGACGACGCGACCGCTCCTCCGCACTGCGCTGAGGGAGGGACCGTTTCGGCTCATCGGCGTCGGCATCAGCCAGTTGACAGATGGGGCAGAGGCCGATCGCGCACCCGACCTCCTCGATCCGTCATCCGCTGCGCGAACCGCCTCGGAACGTGCGACTGATGCCATTCGCGAAAAGTTTGGGTCGGACGCCATCGTCAAGGGGCGCGCCCTGCGGTGATGCGACACTTTCGCACAGACATTTGGCAAACGTCTCACCCGTTGACCTATTTCCACGCACATATGCACCCACGACGCGCACCATTGTCTCCCTAGCTTGACAATCGTACGGAGCGGGCAAACCTTGGGGGCAGATGCGATGCATCGTCGCCCTATGGGGCGTTTCCTCCCTAGACTTGGGCCGTGCGAGAGCATGGCCCTTTTTTCTGTGCGTTACTCCGCAGCGAGGGAGGGGGCTTGGTCGGAAATTGCGCTGAGACTGTCGACCACACGGGTGATGCGCTCCGCGACCAGATGGAAGTCGGGCACCCGACTGACCGACCGCTCGTCCATGTAGAGGCTTCGGTCGATCTCGATTTGAAGGGCATGGATGCTGCGCGACGGGCGCCCGTAGTGCTGCGTGATGTAGCCCCCTGCGAAAGGCGCGTTCCGCGCCACCGCAAACCCCTCGGCAGAAAACGCCGACATGGCAGCATCGACCAGCCAATGCCCGCAGGACGCCCCAAACCGATCCCCGAGGATGACGTCCGGGCGGCGCCCGCGCACGAGCGGCGCCGCCGAAAGCGCATCGTGCGGCATTGAATGACAATCGAAGAGGATCGCACTCCCAAAGCGGGCGCGTTGTGCTTTCAGCAGGGTGTCGAGCGCGTCGTGGTACGGACTGTAGGCGTGGCGGATCCGCTCCTCCGCCTCAACCATCGTGATCTTGCCGACTTGGATCGACCGGCCCTCCCCCACAACGCGGGGAATCACACCGAGGCCCGCAGCAACCCGCGGGTTCGCGCCCTGCCTCGATGCACCCGATATCAGCGCCGGATCAAGCTCATCCACGCTCCGGTTGAGATCGACATAAGCCCGCGGGTACCGCGCCGCGAGGAGCGGCGCCCCCGCCCATGGCGCGGAAGAAAAGAGCTCATCGACGAACGCATCTTCCGACGATCGCACCCCCAACGGGTCAAGAACTGTGCGGTTCAGAAATGCCGTCGGATAATCGGAGCCCGAATGCGGTGAGCTGAAAACGGCCCGCGAGCGCAACTGGCGCGGCATCGTCAAAAGATAAGGGGTGCGCACGATCAGCTTGCCCTCGCGTTAAGTCGGTTGACGGTAGAGCATTCATGAGGCTTGCAAAAGCCCTTGAACCTCGTCGCTGAGGCTTTTATAGCTCACCGCCACATGATCGGCCGGACTATAGCCGGACGATCTTAACGGGCGTATAGCTCAGCGGGAGAGCACTTCGTTGACATCGAAGGGGTCACTGGTTCAATCCCAGTTACGCCCACCATTCCCCTCCGGTTGAAGCCGGGCACATGGGAAGGCGCGCTGTGGCCGCCAGTGAGAGGAGAGCGGCCATGAAGGTTCGGAATTCATTGCGTTCACTGAAGAACCGTCACCGCGACTGCCGTGTCGTGCGGCGCAAAGGCCGGGTCTATGTGATCAACAAGACCCAGCGTCGGTTCAAAGCCCGCCAGGGCTGAGAGCGTCGCGCTTAGTAGAGAGCGCGCAGCGTGAAAGTGTCCAAATAGCCCGTCGCCGGCAGCCTGTACGCACGCTGGAATGTTTCGATCGCCGTCCGCGACCTGCGCGTGAGATCGCCATCCGCGGGCCCGGGTGGGAAACCCAGTTCCCGGAGCCGCAGTTCCACATTGGCAAGCGAGGCGGTTGAGAGGCCGAGCGCGCGTTCCTGCTCCGCTGCGCGAGACGCGGCCCGAGCCTCCTCCAAACCGAAGATCCTGGCCTCGGCGTCGTCTCGGTACCGCCCGTCCGGATAGCGTGCGATGTAGCGTCGATACGCCCGCTCGGTGTTGGTTTCTCGCGCCGCGCGCCAGGCCTGCCTGTCATCCTGCTGCGCCTCGCGCGCGTCGGCCGCCTGCAGCTTCTCAAGCTCAGCCCGAGCCTCCGCCGCATGGACGCCACGAGGATATGCCTCAAGATAGCGCCGGAGTCCGACGCGGGAGCCGGACGCGCCGGTCCGTTGCCAAAACGCGCGGTCCTTGGCCTCTTCAGCGTCCCGTGCGGCGCGCCTGTCCGCGCGGGCGGCGCGGGCGGCCCGGTCGATCTCAGCGACATCGGTTTCGGTCAAAAAGCCTGTAGGCTCACGGCCCGCCTTCTCCTGAAAGGCAGCAATCGAAGCGCGCGTGCCCGGGCCGTAGATCCCGTCAATCCCTCGTGTGTCGTATCCGAGCACTGTCAGATCCTGTTGCAACTCCCGTCGCTTTTCGTCCGACAGATCCAGGGCGGCCTCCAGGTCCTCGGGCGCGACTGGGCCGACGCGGCGGCGCGCCTCCGCGGCATTGGGGCCGTTCGGGAAGCGCTCGAGATACAACCGAAACAGCTCTGGGTTGTCGCTGGCCGCCGCAACCCGCCAAAGCATGTCTTCCACAACGCGGCGGCGGCCCCCGTCGGGTGAGAGCACCAGGTCCGGCGACACTGCGCCGACAAACTCCACACCGCGACTTCGCGCCGCGGCCTCCGCTGCACTCCGGTTCAACACGAGCATATCCTCCTTGAGAACGGCGCTGACGCGTCTGGCACCGCCATGGACCACCAGAGTGCCATCGGGCGCCGCAACCTCGAGCGCGTCATCGACGAACGGCACTTGGCGGAGCCTGTTCTGGCCCGTTGCACCCAGAAACACAGCCGTCCGCGCCTCCGGCCGACCGGCACCGATGCCGGTCAGCGACGCCACCGGAACCGCATCGAGGAGCGTCTCCGTCCGCTGACGGAGCGACGCCCCTGCCGGCACCGCAAACGTGTCGCCGGCCACTGTGGCCACCGGCCCGGTGAAGGAAATCAGCACCAGATCATCGCCCGCCCGGGTCTCGACCGCCTCGGAGAACTGAGCGATCAGCGTGCGCATGCCGTCCCGATCGAGGGTCTCGCCCTCGATCACGTCAAACCCCCTGTCCCGGGTGAGCGCCACCAAGGAAGCGTGGTCGTCGCTCTTTGCCGAAGTGCTGACGATGAGAGCGAGGTCGTCAGCCCTGCCGACGGTCGCGGTGAGCCAGAGCGCAAGCGTGCCGACACTCATGATCAATTTCCATCCCAGGCCCATTTCCGCATCTCCCGCGCCATTTGGCTCAGGAAACCACGGTTCCGGGAACAGACCCAATCAACAGAGACGTGGGTTTGTGTCAGCGTTGAAAGAACATCCGTCCTGCGCTGAGGGCGTCGGTCACGTTTGTGTGATTGGTCTCACCTGCGCGCCGACAGAACGGCCACTGCCTCAGCCTCGGTTTCGCACTGCACGGATGCAAGCGGACCGCTGATGCGGAGATTGGTGCGCCCGCACGGGCTTTCGCCGGACAAGATAAGCGCCTGATCGCCCGTCGCGAGGCGCAACACCGGGTAATCCGGATTGAGGTTGGTCACGAGCACATCGCCGACGGTTCCCTCGGGCACGTGATCGCCGGTGCCGGGGTGCACGACCTCGAGGATGATCTTCTCATCGACGACCATGCTGTCCTCGGCTTCCGTTTCATAGGCGACCAGGCCCACGTCCCGCGATATGTAGACGCGGCGAAGAGCGATGCCCTGAGCGGCGCACAGGTCCCTCAGCTCGTCGGATGGATGGCCTGCCGTCACCGCAGTCGCGAAGGCGTGCGAGAGCCCCTCCCGCGCAACGTGATCGAGAACGGCGTGAAGGACATGCGGCGCACCGACGAACGCCGAGGCACCGAAGGTCACGGCAGCTTCGGCGAGGCCCGGCACATGGTCCGGTCCGGCCGGAATGGAGGTTGCGCTGATCGCGGCGATGCCGGTGTCGAACATCATGCCGTCGGGCACCAAGTGGTGTGAGAACGCATTGAGCACCACATCCCCCATGCCGATTCCGGCGGCGTGCAGGCAGCGCCCCAGACCCCACCAGTCACGCCCATCGGCCGCCGGCGTCGCCCGCCCATCGGGCGCGAGAAACAGATGCCGCATGTGGTAGGGCTGTCGGGTTGCCCAGCCGTCGAGCGAGCACGTGTCAGGTCGCAACACGGGCAGCGCCTCAAGAGCGCTCCGGTCGTGCAGAGACGCGATCTCATGCTCGGAAAACACCTCTTTCAGCGCCGGGGCATGGTCGACGGCAAATGTCAGGATCTCTCGAAGGGCCTCAAAGCACTCACGCTCCCGCGTTTCTGGGTCGCGAATCTCAAGCAAGTCGAAATGTGACATTGGACGGCCCTTCGCAGTCAACAGGCGTCTTGGACACAATTGTCCTAGCGCGTCAGAGAGATCTGACACTGCGTAAGAGCCGGCGGTAAAGAATTCCTCAACAATGCCCGCTAAGGGAGCGTATCGGGATCCTCGCTGTTCCCATCGGGCATATCGAAGGGCTCGAAGAGCTCTGGCGCGCGTCGCGCGAGCAGGACCGTTCCAACCGCGAGCGCCGGGATCGTCATCCATCCGAAGGCCGCTAGGCCGATCACAACCGCGAGCACGGCACCCGCCCAAACCGCTATCGGGTCTGCCTCAGGGTTGTTCGCGTCCATCAGCGGCAACAACAGCCGCAATACGGCGTACGCGCCCGGCACCAGCAAGACCAAGACCACGAACATCAGAAGAAGTTTCGTAAGAATGCCGACAAATGGCAGCAAAAAGGCGATCGCAAAGGCAGCCAGAGACGCGAGGACGGGCAGACGCGGCGCGAGCGTCTCGTCCTCACGAAAAAAGCTGTCAACGAGTTTCATCGAACGGTCTCCGGGCGGTGGACTTACACTGTGAATATAGGACGGAAACGATATCGTCACGCCTCCATCCACAACCTGCGCCTTCGAAACGGCGCGCATACCAGTCTCAAAAGCGCTGCAAGCAAGCTGCGTTGGGACCCGTAGGGCACCGACGCTCGGATCGCCGGCGGCCACCGAAACACGACGATAGCCCCTGCGCCCGGCACCGACCGCCCGCACTGATGATGGGCGGACCGATCGGAAGGCGGTTCGCTCGGGTGAGCACTACACGCGCGCCACCCGGAACCGCGACTGTTTTTGAATCGCAATCCAGAGCGCTCTTCACAGTCATGATGATGACCATGTGGAGTTTCTCATCGGTAGCCTGAACATCGAGGCGAAGAACACCCCCAAGAGCCGCTCGAGAGAACGGATCGCTCAGCAGCTGGCTGTTGGAATCTATCCACGAAGCACTGCGCACGACCAAGATCGCCTCCACGGAGCCGAACAGGCCTCGGCGCCTCCTGCTCATGGAGTGGCGCGACCACGCTTTGCCCGACGCCGCCGAGTGCTTCTTTGGACGAGGTCTAAGGTCATATGGCACCGAACGACCGTCGTGCGGACACAGTCAAAACGGCCGGCATCGCCATGGCCTCTGCTCCGACCGACACGGCCGGCGTCCTCGAGCCTCTTTGCGAGCACCCCCTTTGAGATTTGCCCCAACCTGATTGGTTGCCGTTGGCGCTCTGCTGGCACTAAGGCCAGCTGACGAATCTGAGTTGACGCGATCTCAACCTTTGGCGGCGCAACCGCAGGCGAGAGATCTCGATCTGCAGCGCTGTCCGATCGATGTCCTCGCTGTCCTCATCATGCAGCAGCGAGGCGAGATGTCGGATCTCGCGCTCTATGGCATCGATGTCGCGTTCAAGTCGCCAATACTGCCAGCCTTGCTCCCAAGCGGGTTGCATAGCAGCGCGGGCCGACACGGGACACACTGGCGAGATCTGTCGGCCTGATCGACCAATCCGATAAGCGTTTGGTTGCGTGCAATACCGTGTCAGCCCCTCAGAGCGCCCGTAGAGCCATGCCTCTCGGTCCGGAAAGATGCCAAAGCGTCCGCACGCGTCCGCGTGACGGTTGAGGTGAGAAACGCTCCGGCCTGCCGCCCCGTCAGCAGCACCAATGGCCGCCCAGTTCCCAGACTGACACTGAGCCTCGTTCAGTGTTGCGCATGCCGACACCGCCAAAGACGCAACCACACAGAGTACCCAAAAACCGCATCGCATGGCGCAAGTGTCGCCGCCGGGGCGTCAAAGAGAAAGAACGGGGGCAGTCACATTTTACGACCCGACTGCAATCCTGCCGCGTGTCGGCGGGATCGCCCCCGAGAGCCGCTCACCCTCAAAACTCCGACCAGTTCTCGTCGTCATCCTCGGCGAGTGGCAGCGGCACTGAGACGGGCACCGCAGATGACAGACCGTCGGACGCCGCGGGCACGAACTCAGCTTCAGGGTCCGGCGCGTTTGCCGCAGCTACTGCGGCGATGGCCAGGGGGCGCTCTGCCGCAACACGCTCCCAGTCCGCATCGGCGGCTGCTTCGCTTGCGGGAAGAGCTTCCGCACGGACTGCGAAGAAGCCGAGGAGTTCCCGCAACATGCGCGACCGCTCCTCGAGTTGGCCAGCGGAGTTGGCGTTTGTAGACGCGATGACCGCGGTCTCCTGCGTGATCGAGTCCAGATTTGCAATTGAGGTTGAGATCTCCTCAACACCGCGGGCCTGCTCCTTGCTTGCTTCGGTGATCTCGCTGACGGTCGACGACACCGATGTGATTGCTGTCACGATCTCGGAGAGAGCGTCGCCTGTGGCGGCGACGAGGCGGACCCCGTCGGCGACATAGGCTGAGGAGCGGTCAATCAACTCTCGGATGTCGCGCGCCGATTCGGACGAGCGCTGCGCCAAGGTTCGCACCTCAGAGGCGACCACCGCAAATCCCTTGCCGGAATCGCCCGCGCGCGCTGCTTCGACCGCCGCGTTGAGCGCCAGCAGGTTGGTCTGGAACGCGATCGAATCGATCACGCTGACGATGTCCGAGATTTTGGCGGAGCTGTCGTTGATCCGCTCCATCGCCGAAGCGGCATCTCCGACGATCTCACCGCCGCGATTGGCCCGTGCGGAGGCTTCGTTGGCCTGCGCGAGCGCGTTTTCCGCATTCGACGCATTGGACTTCACCGTAGAGGTGATCTCCTCCATCGTCGCGCTGTTTTCTTCCAAGGTCGCGGCCTGGTTGGCCGACCGCTCCGACAGCGTGCCGGCATTCGACGAGATCTGCGACACTTCGTGCTCAATGGAATCGCTGGCGCCTCCGACCTGCGACATGATCGTGCGGAGCCGCGTGATCGTGCCGTTCAGGCTGTCTGCCAGATCTGCAATCACCCCGCCTTGGTTCACCTCGAGCGTCTGATCGAGCTGACCACGGGAGAGATCGCCGACGACTTGAACCGTGTCGGTCAGGCTCCGCTCGAGGGCCTCGAGAAGACGGTTCACGTCATCCTGGAGCCGAACCAGATCGTCCTCGGTGGTGGTGACCCGCACGCGGCCCGACAAGTCACCGCCGACCGCCTGCTCCACGACCTGGGACACGGACGAAATCAAGGATTCCATTTCCCCTGCCCGCACGAGCTCCTTCTCGGCTTGGAGGCGTGCATGGTCCTGTTCCTGCGCACGCTCCTCCGCGGCGCTGCGCCAATCGTCCACGACCCTGGAAATCTTGGCGACCTCCGAGTTTCCCGGGAAGGCTGGAACGTCGACCTGTCGCGCACCCGCGCGAAGTGCCTCCATCGTTTCGATGATTTGTGACGTCGCTGACGTCACAGCACGCGAGAACTGACGCGTCAGGACGGTGCTGGCGACAACGACCAGTAGGAGACCGACCACGATGACATTCAAAGACCGAAAGAGCGCAGCGTTCGACTGTGCAACGATCTCAACACTGCGGGTTTCTTTGTGGGCCTTAAATGCGTTGATCTCCGCCAGCCAAACAAAGAATTGTGGCTTGGCCTCCGCCGCCAGAAGTTGGGTTGCAGCGTTCGTATCGCCTGCCTGCGCACGTTGGATGACCCGCTCCACGATCGCCACCGCAGCCTGACCTTCCGTGCGAATCCGCCGCAAAATGTCGTCTGCAGGTGCCGTGGGCCGCTGCGCAAGACTGTCCGTGAGTGTTGCGAGAGCGGCCGCATAGAGATCTGCCTGAGCGGAGATTTCGGCCAGTGCTGCAGTGCCGGCATCAGTCCCGTCAAGCAGAACGACATCGCGGACGCCCGCCGCACGCTCGAGGACACTGTTGCTCATCGCTAGGGCCGCCCGAAGTTCAAGCGCGTTTTGGTCCGAATAGGCCGACAAGTCTGCGCGCGCAGTCAGCAACATCGCGACACCGACACCGGTTGCGGCCGCAAAGAGTAGAATCGTTACGCCTGAGACGAAGGCGACGCCACGACCGATTGTCCAGGTCACAAACATCCACCGCTCTCCGTTTGCCTGTCTTTGCGACCTATTAGAGCGGTTGAACTTACGAAACCGTGAAGCGTGGCATGAATAAAGGCAGCGAGTCACAAAAAGGCAGTCGTTATCGTCTGCATGATCAACAAAAAAGGCCCGCACAACCGTGCGGGCCTCCACCTACTCCGGCACAGCGCCGTTTAGGCGTCCACGGTTTGGGTCACCGATGGCGTTGCGCTGCGCGCGATCTCAATCGTGCGAGGTTTCAGCGCTTCGGGCACTTCGCGGACGAGATCGATGTGCAAGAGCCCGTTCTCGGTCACAGCGCCAGATGCGCGGACGTGATCGGCGAGCTGGAACCGACGCTCAAAGGCGCGTGTGGCAATGCCGCGGTGCAGATACGTCCGCTCGGACGTGTCGGCGGCTTTCTTGCCGGCCACAATAAGCTGGCCATCCCGCGCCTCAACCTTCAGGTCCGCGTCGGTGAAGCCCGCAACGGCGATGGTGATGCGATAGGCATCGTCGCCCGTTTTTTCAATGTTGTAAGGGGGATAGCTCTGCGATCCACCGTCATTCGTCATCACCTGATCCAGGAGCGTTGCGAAGCGGTCAAAGCCGACGGTCGAACGGTAGAGCGGAGAGAAGTCGTACGTGCGCATAAATGCATCCTCCATTGAGCGATACGTGTGGCGCGCCGCCCAATATTGGCCCGGCGCTGGACTGTCGGCGCCATCTAGGCCGCCGACCCCACCGATATCGGGATGCGCCCTCGCGGGTTCAAGAGGTCATTGGCCAATCTGCGGCAGACGCCCAGGTTCGCGGTTCGGACGGTTGAGTTGGTCGGAGAGAGAGCGGCGCTCCTGTCCGGCGGAGAGGCGTCGCGCGGCATTCTCGCTGGTGAGATCGGCCATCAGATCCTCCACCCGATCATCGAGGCGCGGGCCGTAGACCGTGGAGACGCCCCCGCGCCGGCGCCCCCCCGAAACGATTGTGACCACCACCGGTTGCCCGTCGACGATGGTAAAGACCGCAGAGCCCGAGGCGCCGAACGTGAGGTCGCAGTCGAACTGCAACACCCGGTCCGCATCGGGATCCTCGATGTTGCACCGCTCCTGAAGCGAGGGTGCGGCCTCGCGCCCCTCGGCATAGGAAATCACCGTCACCACGCCATCCTCTGGCGGCACGCCGAACTCCGTGAAGGGAACAATGCCGAGATCGGCGATCGGTTCTCTGAGCTCGACCACGGCGATATCGAAGGCCACCCGCGCCACGAAGTCGAGACCCGGTCGCGTGTACTCCTCAACATAGGCGACGCGCGCCGCAGGGCGGCTTGCCAGAAAGGCCCCGTCCCTGAGGCCCGCGCGAAAGAGGAGGCTCGACGCGGGCACGGGTCGGCGCGTCTGGCGGTCCAGCACGCAGTGCGCCGCTGTGAGAATGTGCTGACGCGTGATCATCGTCGCTGTGCAATAGCCTCCGCCGTCGCGCAGCTCCAAGCGGCCGACGGCTTGCCAGTCCCGCACGTCGTCGAGCGACGAAAGACGCTCGAGGCTGCTTGTGTCCTGTGCCGTGGCAACAGCGGCCGTAAGGGCGAGAGCAAGGGCTGTTCGGATCATTGGGAGGGGTCCTCAAGCGATGGGATCGGGTCGCCAGCCTGCGGCGACGGGGTGTTCGTCGTCAGGCCGGTCGCACGCTCCCCTCCGGACGCGCGACCGAGCTGCTCGGCAATTGTTTGTCTTTCAATGCCGACGCGTCGGGCCGGAAAGACAGGGTCGGTTCCTCTGAGACGCTGGGTGAGTGCCTCAAGATGCGTGCCGACCGGTACGGCAAGCGTCACGGCACGTCCATCGCGGCGCGCCATGGCCGAGACGATCGCGACGATCTCGGTGCCGGATGCCGTCTCCGCGACGACCGGCGCCCCGGACATTCCGGGCGTCACCTCGCACTCAAGAAGAAGGATGCCCTCAGGCCCCTCCCCACGCACACAAGGACGCGGCGCCGTGTCGTATGAGAGGATCATGAGAGCCGACGCTTCCTCCGTCGAGACGAGGAGCGGCGCGACACCAGGCTCCCGCAGCGGGCGGACGAGCTCCAGAAGGGCAAGATCCACGGCCACCTGGTCCATGACGTCGCCCCCAACATCCTCGCGCGTGAGGACCGCCGCGCGGCGCACGTCGCGCGCTCGCACCGCAAACGCGTCCTCCGCGCCCAAGCGGAAGACGGCCCCGTCGCTGCTCACGCAGTGGGCAGCCGTCAGGATGTGTCGCGGCGTCACGAGCACAGCCGTACAGTGAGTGTCCGGGCCGGTTTCAAGTCGACCCACTGCCGTCTCTGCCTGTCCTGCCCCAACGGCGAGCGCCCCGATAGTGAGGAGGGTGAGCGCGTGCGCTGCCATCGGCCTCAAAGGATCGGATCGAGAGCCGCAGGGCGCGGCCCTCCCGTGGCCCAGTCCAGAAGCGCCGCAGTGTGGACAACCGGCACGTCCGTCCCACTGCCGATCTGCATCAGGCAACCGATGTTGCCGGCCGCAATCACCTGCGGCGCGACCGCTTCGAGAGTGCCGATCTTGCGCGCTTTCAGTTTGCCGGAGATCTCCGGCTGCATCAGGTTGTAGGTCCCCGCGCTCCCGCAGCAGAGATGCGCGTCCCGCGGCTCCAACACCTCGAACCCCGCCTCGCGGAGGAGCTTCTTGGGCGCGTCCTTGATCTGCTGACCGTGTTGGAGAGAACACGCCGCATGGTAGGCGATCCGGAGCGGCGGCACCGTCGGGCTCTTGAGACCGAGTTCGGACATCACCTCGGAGATGTCGCGCGTGCGGGCGGAGACGGCGGCCGCATCCTCCGCCAGCGCCTCAGTCCTGAACATGTGCCCGTAATCCTTGACCGTGGTGCCGCAACCCGACGTGTTGATCACGATGGCATCGAGCCCCTCCCCCTGCATCTCGCGGGTCCAGGCACGGATGTTGGCGGCAGCGCTCGCGTGGCTTTCGCCGGTCTTCCCCATGTGATGGGTCAGCGCCCCGCAACAGCCGATGCCCTTGGCGATCACGACCTCTGCCCCGTGGCGGGTCAGGAGGCGGATGGTCGCCTCGTTGATCGTGGGGTCGAGCGCGCGCTGTGCACAGCCCGTCATCAGCGCAACCCGCATGCGCCGAGGACCGACTGCGGGGTGCACTTGTGGATCCTCCATTCGGGAGGGCGCCGGGATTTTCGCAGGCGCCATCTCGAGCATCGCGCGGAGACGCGGATCGGGCATGAGACCCCGAAACGGCTTGCCGATCTTCGCACCGAGGAGCGCGAGGCGAAACCGGGTCGGATAAGGCAGGATCCGCGCCAGCGTCCAGCGCAAGAGCCTCTCAAACAGGGGGCGGCGGTAGGTCTCCTCGATGTGCTCGCGCGCGTGATCGACCAGGTGCATGTAATGCACGCCCGAGGGGCATGTGGTCATGCACGCGAGGCAGGACAGACAGCGGTCGATGTGCTTGACGGTGCGCTCATCCGCGGGACGCCCGTTCTCGAGCATATCCTTGATGAGGTAAATGCGCCCGCGCGGGCTGTCGAGTTCATCCCCCAGCACTTGGTACGTCGGACACGTGGCCGTGCAAAAGCCGCAATGGACGCAGGTCCGAAGAACCTCGTTCGACCGCTGGATCTGAGGATCTTTGAGCTGTTCGGGTGAGAAAGTCGTCTGCATATGTTACACCGACGTGCCGAGCGCGATGACCCACGCGACGAGAGGGAGGAGCGCCATCGCCGCAATCTGCGCGGCGCGCGGGACCGACGGACGGGCGCGAAGCCCGCGGACGAGGCCGGCAGACGCCGTCATCGCAATCGTTACATTGACGACGTACCAGCCAAGCGCGTCACCCACCGGGCCGTCGAAGGGCGGCGACGTCGCGAGGTCTGTGGCCCACCAGAGCGCAACCGCCGTGGCCGCGACGACTCCAATGGCCGCACCGCGCGGCGGCAGAGCCAAGAGAAGCGCATAGAGCGTCAGGGGCGCGCCGAGCAAAAGGCTCATGCCGCGATGTCCGCTCCCGGCCCGGCCATCAAGCCCGGGTTGAGAATTCCCTTCGGATCGAACGTTCTCCGCAGACCGGCGGAAATGCGCGCAAGCGGCGCCGGCTCGGGCTCGAAAACGCCGAACCGCGCCTTGGTGGGTTCCTCCGCACGGAGAAGTGTCGCATGGCCTCGGATGTCCGACAAAGCGGAACGCACGTCGGTGCCCGGCTCCGTGCGGACCGAGACAAGCCCGCCCCCCCAATCCATCACTGCAGGCGGATGGGACAGCGCCGCCACCACACCGGGGCCATCGCTTGGGCGAACCGAGATGCGCCAGATGTCCCCCTCCCCTTCTGCGAGGGTCGAGAGATCGCGCACACGCTCCCAAAAATGCGCAACGCGGTGGGCATCGCGCTCAACATGAGCGGGACCGAAGGCCCCAAGGACCTCCGTCAACCGCTCCGCCCGGTAGGCGACCGAGCCCTCGAACCCCTCGACCCGGACGGCCGTAACGGCCTCCTCCCCCGGCACGTGCACCGCACCGCTGACCTCATATGGCGCACCGAGGGCGGCCGTGAGCGCAGCAACCGCTTGACCCTCGCCGAGCCCGCTCACGGTCACGGTGGCGGCGGCCTCTGGCGCGGGCAGCACCTTGAAGGCCACTTCGGTCACGATGCCGAGCGTGCCGTGGCTGCCCGCCAGCAACTTGACCAAGTCGTAGCCCGTCACGTTTTTCATGACGCGCCCGCCATTCTTGATAACCTCACCGGTGCCCGTCACCAGCCGAACGCCGATCAGGCAGTCGCGGCACGCACCGGCCTGGATCCGCCGTGGACCGGACGCGCCGGCGGCCACGACGCCCCCGATCGTCGGACTTCCGTTCGAGCGGTAGAGCGCGCGATGGTCCATCGGCTCAAACGGCAGACGCTGGTTCTCGGCCAGGAGCGCCGCTTCGATGTCTGAGAGCGGAGTGCCGGCGCCCGCAACGATGGTCAGCGCCCCAGGCTCATAGAGGCTGATCCCGGCGAGGCCGGAGGTCTGCAAAACCTCCCCCAGCGGTCCGCGGCCAAGACCTGCCCGCGTTCCGCCGCCCCGGATCCGCAGCGCGGTGCCCCGGGATGCGGCCGTTGCGACGGCCTCCGCGAGCTCGGCCTCGCTTGCCGGGGTCACGCGTCGCGCCTCGGTGCCGAAACGTGGAGCGGGAAGACTTTGGCCGGGTTCAGAAGCCAATTCGGATCGAACACGTCCTTGACGGCCATCTGGATCTCAAGATCCGGCGCGTCGAACTGGGTCGTCATCAGATCTCGTTTCTCAATCCCAACGCCGTGCTCGCCGGTGAGGCAACCGCCAACCTCAACGCAGAGCTTGAGGATCTCAGCCCCCATCTGCTCACAGGTTTCGAGATCCCCGGGCTTGTTCGCGTCAAAGAGGATAAGCGGGTGCATGTTGCCGTCGCCCGCATGGAACACATTCGCCACCTCGAGCCCGTACTCCGTCGAAAGCTCTCCGATCCGGCGCAGCACCTCCGGGAGGGCGGAGACCGGGATTGTGCCGTCGAGGCACATGTAGTCGTTGATCTTGCCCATTGCGCCAAAGGCGGACTTCCGGCCCTTCCAGATGGCCGCACTTTCCTCTGCGCTCGCGCTCTCCCGGAGCTCCACCGGGTTGTGAGTTCGGGCAATCGCGACGATCTTCTCGAGCTGCTCGCGGATCTCCGCCTCGGAGCCCTCGACCTCCACGATCAAAAGCGCCTCGACATCCGGATATCCCGCCTTGGCAAAGGCTTCACAGGCGCGGATGCACGGGCGGTCCATAAACTCGATCGCGACCGGCAGAACACCCGCTTTGATGATGTCTGAGACGCAGGCGCCCGCCACCTCGTTCGAGGTGAACCCCATCAGGACCGGGCGCGCGCCCTCAGGCTTCCGGAGGATCCTGAGCGTCGCCTCGGTGACAACTCCGAGCTGGCCTTCGGAGCCGCAGATCAGCCCCAAGAGATCGTACCCCGAGGGGTCGAGATGCGCGCCGCCGATCTCGACGATCTCCCCCTCCATTGTGACCATGGTCACGCCAAGAAGATTGTTGGTCGTCACGCCGTACTTGAGGCAGTGCGCGCCGCCCGAATTCATCGCGATGGTCCCGGCGATTGCACAGGCGAGCTGGCTCGACGGGTCGGGGGCGTAGAAGTACCCCTCCGCCTCGACAGCGCCGGTGACGGAGAGGTTCGTGCGGCCGGTCTGCACCCGAACAAAGCGGTTCTCAAAATCGGTCTCGAGCACCTCCGTCAGCCGTGCGACACCAAGGATCACACTGTCGGCGGTCGGCAAGGCGCCGCCGGCGAGCGAGGTGCCGGAGCCGCGGGGCACAACCGGCACGCCCTCCGCGTTGCAATATGCGAGCACCTTGGCAACTTCGGCGGTAGAGCGCGGCAGCACGACGGCAAGGGGCGGACACCGATACGCGGTGAGCGCATCGCATTCGTAGGCCCGCGTCTCGAAGGGGTCGGAGATCACGCTGTCATCAGCGATCAGACGCCGGAGATCCGCCACGACTTTGTCCTTGCGCGCCAGGATCTCCTTGTCCGGGACCGGCATCTCCATGGCATCACCTCCGTTTTCCTGTCTGGGTACCACGGCGCAGATGGCCTGTCCGAGTCAAAAAAGTCGCAAGCGCAGGGCTCAGCGCCCCTCGACCCGCCAGGCAAGGACCAGCAACATGCCCGAGAGCAGCAGCATCAACCAGCCGGGTGCCAGAGGCGTCAGCCGAATATCTCGTACGTCGAAGGCGTCGCGACGGGCAAGGCCGATCCAGCCGCGCCCATGAGCGACCCGCCCCTCCGCAACGCGGCGCACTGCCGGCACCGCCTCCTCGAGCCGCAACACGCCGCCACCGGTCGCCTCTGACAGGGCCGCCAAGTGGATGTCGGAGGAAATCGGCGTCTCGAACTCCCTGGGCGCCGAGGGCCCGACCGCCGTGACAACGCTCGTGCGACCTTCGGTCAGTCGGTAGATCCCGTTCTCCGGCGCCGCCACTTGGGCTTGCCAGACACCGGGGGCCACCTGCTGCAGGGTCAGCGTCTCGGTCGCACCGGAGGGGAGCCTTACGGTCAGATCACCAACGGTCTCGCCGAGAGAGCGGCGCGTGACGGTGATCTCGGCGCCGTCAGGTGCTGCGGTCAACACCTCTTCCTCGAGCTCCGGTTCCTGCATCAGCCAATGTGCCAGGCGCCTCAAAAGCTCCGACTTCGGGCCGCCCCCCTCGAACCCTCGGGACCAGAGCCAGGCATGGTCCGAGGCGAGCATTGCAATCCGCCCGTCGCCGGGGCGGTCGAGGACCAGCACGGGCCGACCGTCGACACCCTCCATCACCGCGTGACCCGAGGACTGCTCCATTTCGATCAGCCGGAACCATCGGCCCCACCCGGGTGTGCCGTCTTCGGCGACGGGGCGCGGGGCATAGTCCTCAAGCCCGCGGGTCACCGGATGGCGCTGGCCGAGTTCAGAGATCCGAGGATGGTACCCCTCCTCGATGACGCGGGCGGTGGGTTCGGCCGGAAGGATCTCTCGCAATGGTGTGCGGTAAAGGCTCTCGGCGCCTGCGAAGGCCGGGCCGCTCGCGATCAGGACGGCGCCGCCATCCTCGACATACCGACGGATGTTGTCGATGTAGAGCGATGGGAGAACCCCGCGCCGCCGATAGCGGTCAAAGATGATCAAGTCGAACTCATCGACCTTGTCCATAAAGAGCTCGCGCGTGGGAAACGCGATAAGGCTGAGCTCAAAGACCGGCACGCCGTCCTGTTTTTCGGGCGGGCGCAGGATTGTGAAGTGCACGAGATCGACCGCCGGATCCGATTTGAGGATGTTGCGCCATGTCCGCTCGCCCGCATAGGGCTCGCCCGAGACAAGCAGCACGCGAAGGCGGTCGCGGATCCCGTTGATCGAGACAACGGCGGTGTTGTTGCGCTCGGTCAGCTCGCCCTCGCCGTCAGGCACAGTCAGGCTGAGGACGTTGAGCCCGCCCTTCTCCAACGTCAGTGGGATCGTCACGCGCGTGTCCGGTGCGATGCGAAACACCTGAGGATCGGCGCCGTCAAGCGAGACGAGCAGCGGCAGCGTCTCTTCCTCGGGCGCCGCACCCATCGATTCGACCTCTAGCTGGATTTCGACAGGCTCTCCGACAATTGCAAAACTCGGTGCCGTCTTCAGCACCACGCGGCGATCCCACTCCCCAGTACGCCCAGTGAGAAGCGTGTGCACCGGCCCTGGGAAGGAGGTCACCACGTCGGGATCGTGAACCTGACCGTCGGTCAGCAAAACGGCGCCGGCGATCCGGTCTTGGCTGACCTCCGCCGCAGCCTCGGCAAGCGCCGAGAGGAGGAGCGTGCCTCGCTCAGCGGCCTCACCGCTGGCGTTGGCGACGCGGATCATGCGCAGATCGAGAGGGCGCTCCGCCGCGCTCTCCGCGAACTGTGTCTCAAGGAGGGCCTGCGCCTCTGCAATCTGCTCGGGCCGAACATCGATTGCCTGGCTGTCGGTTTCATCAATGACCAAGAAGGCAATGTCAGGGAGGAGGGTCCGGTCCTCCTCGCGGAGCGAGGGTTCCGAGAGCGCAACGGCCAGGACCAAAACCGCGAACCCGCGCAGCCACCACCCCGCGAGCCCGCGCCAGAGCGCGAAGACAACAAGTGCAAGCGCAAGGCCCGTCAATGCAGCGATAAACGGCCAGGGGAGCAGGGGCGCAAAGTCGATCGTTGAGACCATCGGTCAGTTCCCCAACCGCTCTAGGAGAGCGGGCACATGGACCTGATCGGACTTATAGTTGCCGGTCATCACATGCATGATCAGGTTGACGCCGAACCGGTAGGCAATCTCACGCTGGCGCCCGCCTCCGGTTCCGCGCCCGACGGGCAGCATATACTGCCCGCTGTTCGAGATCGCCCATGCGCCGGCCCAATCGTTTGCGCCGATAACGACCGGCGTCACACCGTCGTTGAGGTTGCGAAACGGCATCCCCTCCACCTCTTCGACATCGGGGGCCGCCTCGACCCACACATCCGTGTTGGCGTAGCGGCCCGGAAAGTCCTGGAGCAGGTAGAACGTCCGGGTCAGCACGTGATCGTCCGGGGCAGGCTCCAGCGGAGGGATGTCGAGCTTTGCAGCGAGGCGCTGCAACGCCCGTCCATTGGGTGTGCCGGCGCCGAGCCTCCCGCCCAGATTGGCGTCGCGCGTGTCAAACAGGATCATGCCGCCTGAGCGGAGAAACGCATTCAGTTTGCCATAAGCGGCGTCGGACGGAAGCGGCTGGGATTCCGCGATCGGCCAGTAGAGGAACGGGAAGACCGAGAGCTCCTGGCTCTCCAGATCGACCGCCACGGGCTCCCCAGGCTCGATCGCGGTGCGCCGGGACAGCACAGCGCTCAGCCCGCGGAGCCCGGCACGGCTCACATCGTCGATGCGGTTGTTGCCGGTCTCCACGTAGGCGAGCACCGTCGAGGTCGTGGCGTAGAGCGCCAAGTCGTCGCCTTCCGCATCCGCTGGCGGTGCGGTGAGCCCGAGCCCCGCCGCGAGGAGGAGCGCCGCGCCCTGCGTCACCCTGGGCCCGGACAGACGTCCCGCGAGCCAGAGCGTGGCCAGGATATCGACCATCATCGCGATCAGAGCAGCCGCGAGAAGCCAGGGCTTGAGGAACGTCTCTTCGACGACGGTCATGCTGTCCTCCTGAAAGCCGTCCGGCATAGGCTCCAACGGGCGGATGCCGTCACCCGGAGCGAATAGGTTGACGGCAACGCGCCTCTCGCCCGCCGCGTAGATACCGGGCGGCATATCGGGACCCGGCGCCTCGCTGACGAGACGCGCGCCATCGACGCCCGGCAGAAGCTCCGGCTCGCGGAGCTCGCCGAACCCGTCGAGCACGGCGACCGGCACCCAGGTTTGACCGGCGAGCTCTCCGGCATCGGGTTGCGCGCCGCGCGCGCTGACGGCCAAACGCTCGAGCATTTCGACAAAAAGGCCCGAGAGGGGGAGGCTCGACCATTCCGCATTCGCGGTGACGTGAAAGAGGACGACCCGGCCGTCCCCCTGCGCCCGCCCCGTGACGAGCGGTGTCCCATCCTCGAGCGCGGCGATCACACGTTCGGGCAGGTTGGGGTCGGGCTGCGCCATGACCTGCGAGGAAATCGCCACATCCGCCGGCAGCTCGAGCCCGGCGAAAGGGCTGGCATCCGGGAACGGGCGGAGCCGTTTCGGCGCACCCCAGGACATTGTGCCGCCAACTGTTCGCCCTCCGGCTCGCAGCCGCACAGGCAAGAGGGGATCGTCCTCAAGCTGACCCTCGCCGGAGCGCGCGAGGCGGGGACCGGCAAAGCGGATCAGGAGCCCGCCACCCTCAATCCAGGAGAGGAGCGCGTCACGCTCCGGCCCGGCGAGAGTGCCGACATCGGCCAGAATGACCACATCGGGCGCGGCGAGTAGAATGTCCATCAGCGGCGCCACGATCAGATCGGCCGAGGGTTCGAGGGCCCGCTCAAGATAGAAGAGCGCCGAGACGAGCCGCGCGCCCTCCCCTTCCTGGCCGCCCGCCAGAAGGCCCACTTTCCGCCGCTTGAGACCGTCATCCGTCAGCGCGACCGCGCCGGCGGAGCGCACACCGGGCACTGCCAGCCGCGTGACACGGTTGCGCAGCTCAACCGGTAAATCGAAGAGCGCTTCGGTTTCCGTGCCTGCCCCCTCGAACATGACACGCGCCTCACCGAGGACCCTTTCGACCCCATTCGGATCGGGACCAAAGGCCGTGACGCGAAGGCTTGGACGGGGTGTCGCCTCGGTCCGGAGGAGATCTGCACGCACAGCGCCGTCTGCAAAACGGGGCGCCGTCAGCGCCACCCGGTCGAGCCCGTCGCGGATCACCGTGACGTCACCCGCGGCTGCGAGCGCCGCCGCAAATGCCCCGTCCCCCGGCGTTGCCACGCCGTCGGTCAACCAAATCGTGTCGAAGTCGGTGGATGCCTCGGCCAACCACGCTGCCGCTCCGGCGCGATCGGGGGACCATGCCTGTGGCTCTAGTGCCACCAGCCGCGCTGCCCAGTCTGCGGCATCCCGGAAGGCCGGACCGTCCTCGGACAGCGGCTCGGCGAGGTTGAGGAGCGAGACGGGCCGGCCGCTCCGCCCTGCAGACTCGAGGAGGTCGGCCACGCGCGCCTCCCGCTCCGCCCAGGCCGGGGCGCTCGCCCACCCTCCATCGAGGACGATCAGAAGGGGTCCCGTTCCGCGGTCATCTGTCTCTGGGTTGAAGACGGGGTTGGCGAAGGCCAGGGTCGCCGCGGCAATGGCGGCGATGCGGAGCGCTAGCAGCCACCAGGGCGTCTTTTCCGGCATCCGCTCCGGGTCTTGGAGGCCGAGGAGCAGGCGGACACCTGGAAACGCGCGCTTTGCCGGCGCCGGCGGCACCGCGCGGAGCAACCACCAGAGGATCGGCAGCGCTACCAGCGCCAAAAGAAGAAGCGGCGCCAGAAATGCCAGGGGGCCCACGGTCAGCATCTCAGCGGAGCCCCCCGATTGCCATATAGAGCCATAGGAGCGCTGTGCGCGGGCTCTCCGACGTGCGGTGGATCAGGCAGCGCCAGCCGGTGCGACGCGCCATGGTCTC
>JBCCWM010000008.1:0-26664 GCA_039193505.1 Pseudomonadota bacterium
GCCGGTGCGCCGATTGGTGTGCAAACTTGCCTTCGCCGCCCCGATTAGATACTGCATAAAAGAAGGCGCTAGAACTCCAACAATATCGTTGCCGTTCAAAGCGTTAGGTGCGGCTGCAGAGGGGGAGTTCTGCTATGGTGCCCAGGAGAAGACTCGAACTTCCACGGCCCTTCGGCCACCGGCACCTGAAGCCGGCGCGTCTACCATTCCGCCACCTGGGCAGGTGTCACGGGTGTGACGGCTACAAGCATGCCGTCGGCGTGTCAACGCCCACCCGTGAGAGGGTGTTCGTGTCGACGACTGGCCCTACCTCCCTGGCATACGCTGCGAGGACAGGCGGATGGACACGGACAAGCTGGTGACGATATTTGGCGGCTCGGGGTTTGTCGGGCGGTACATTGCGCGCCGGATGGCCAAACAGGGCTGGCGTGTGCGGGTTGCGGTCCGCCGGCCGAATGACGCGATTTTCGTGCGCACCTACGGTGTCGTCGGACAAGTGGAGCCGGTGTTGGCCAATATCCGCGACGAGGAGAGCGTGGCGAGCGCCGTTCTCGGTGCAACAGCGGTTGTAAACTCTGTCGGTATCCTCGCACCGTCGGGCAAGCAGACCTTCGATGCAATCCAAGCGGAGGGCGCAGGCCGAATTGCGCGTGCGGCCGCAGACGCGGGCGCCGGCCGCTTCCTCCATGTGTCGGCCATCGGTGCGGACGCCACGAGCGACAGTGCGTACGCACGGACCAAAGCGGAGGGGGAGCGGCTCGTCACCGAGGCGTTCCCGAATGCCGTGATCCTGCGCCCCTCCATTGTCTTCGGCATTGAAGACCAGTTCTTCAATCGCTTCGCCGGCATGGCGCGGCTGTCGCCCGCTCTCCCCGTGATCGGGCCGGAGACGCAGTTTCAACCGGTGTTTGTAGACGATGTCGCGGCGGCCGCGGAGGTTGCACTCGCTGCGGACACCGCCGCGGGCATCTATGAGCTCGGCGGGCCAGAGGTCGCCAGCTTTCGCGCGTTGATGCAAAAAATGCTCGGCGTGATCCGACGCCGCCGCGCGATCGTGGCTCTGCCCTTCTGGCTCGCACAGATCCAGGGGCGCGCGTTCGACCTAGCGGCGCGGGCCTCCGGCGGCCTGCTGACGCCGCCGCTGACCCTCGATCAGGTGAAGCTCCTTGCGCGGGACAATGTGGTTGGGGCGGATGCGCGCGGCTTTGCCGACCTCGGCCTCACGGCGACATCGATGGACGCCGTTCTCGACGAGTACCTTTACGCGTATCGCCCCTACGGTCAGTACAGCGAGATCACGGAGACGGCCAAACACTTGCGCGAGTGATTAGAGACGTCCGGGAAGCATACGTTGGCAAAAACCCCTGCTGTTGAGACGCAGGACCGTGACCCCTTCATTCGGGGCGACAAAGAGGATTTGGGCGAGGATTGTCTCGTCGATCCGCCGACCGTCGGGCACGTGAGGCGCGGCATCCGTCGACGCCGAAGACAGTCGGATGAACCGGCGCCGGTCTGAGCGTTCAACAGCGAAGTCGTCCGACTGCCGTCATACTCCTGCACGGCGTTCTTGATCGGCTCCGTTTGTTTGGTGCGCCCGTCCCGAACCACCACGCGCCCCCCTTTGACGGGCGAGACAACGCGGAGGTGTTGACGGTCGTCCCCGTCGCGAAACCTGTGGCGGCGCTCTCGCTCACAACCGGGGCAGTGGTAAAGAAAGGCGCGGTCGGGCGCGAGACGCGACGGGGCATGGCATCTCCGGTCTCCGAGGGACGGTCTTCTCTTGAAGGGGAGATCGGAGTGTCGCTTTCTTCGGGTCACGCATAGGCGTAGAGCAAAAGACCAACGCCGAGCATCACGCGGTAGATCACATAGGGCGTGAAGCTCACGTGCTCCAGCAGTCGAAACATCAGATGCAGCGCGAGCAAGGCGGATGCAAACGCCATGGCCGCCGCAATGCCGGCGTCTCGGAGCAGCGGCCAGTCGAGCCGGCCCACCACCTCTGCCCCGAGCAGTACGCCCGACGCCGCGATCGTCGGGATCGACATCAGCATGGCCAGCCGCGCCCCTTCTGTCCGGGTATAGCCAAGAAGCCGTGCACCGGTGATTGTGATGCCCGACCGCGACGTGCCCGGGATCAGCGCGAGCGCCTGCCACAGACCCATGATGACCGCATGTTTGAGCGTCCAGTCCGTCGTCATCCGCGCCTCCGCACCTGTGCGATCTGCCCAATAGAGGATCAGGCCAAAGACAAGCGTCGCCCACCCAATCGTGGCCGGTGACCGGAGGAGGTCGACAACACCTGTCAGCTTCATAAGCGCGCCCGCAAGGACCACGGGAATTGTCGCAACCACGAGAAGGCCCGCGAGCCTCGCTGCCGGGTCGGTCCAGCGGCCGGCCACCAGCGCCGGCACGCCCAGGGCGGCCGTCGCGACGTCTCTGCGGAAGTACACGACCACCGCGAACAGCGTGCCCACATGCACTGCCACATCGAGCGCCAATCCCTGATCTTCGATCCCAAGCAAGGCGGGCAGAAGGATCAGATGACCCGAGGACGAGACCGGCAGAAACTCGGTCACGCCCTGCACGAGGGCCAGAAGCAAGAGATGGACGTAGCTCATGTCTGGATCCTCACGCCGACGGCGCGGGTGTGGTATCATCGAGGGTGTGGGTTGGCAAAGCGGCGACTTATGTCCGGATCGGACCTAATTTTCGACGCCAGCGCGCGCCGGCAATGGGAAAAGCACGGTGCAATCCAGATTTAAGTCAGTATTACTGCCTTTATTTCCCCTTGAATGATGTGATATGCGCTTCGGGATCACATCGCCGTGTCTGTGGGAGGACCCCGTGGCTCAAAGCAAGATGCTCCGTTTTGTCGAGATCGGGCGCGATATGCCCGAAAAGCGGACGGCTGGCGCGCGCCGCGAGGACTTTGACGAGATCTACGCCGACTATGCTCGCGCCAAAGCGGAAGAGCAGGCGGGCCGCTGCAGCCAATGCGGTGTGCCCTATTGCCAGACCCACTGCCCGCTGCACAACAACATCCCCGACTGGCTGAGACTGACGGCCGAGGGTCGGCTTCGCGAAGCCTACGAGATCAGCCAGGCGACCAACACCTTTCCCGAGATTTGTGGCCGCATCTGCCCGCAGGACCGCCTCTGCGAAGGCAATTGCGTGATCGAGCAATCGGGCCACGGAACAGTGACGATCGGCGCGGTTGAGAAGCACATCACGGACACGGCCTGGGAAGAGGGCTGGGTCGAGCCGCTCCGCCCCATGGCCGAGCGGCGCGAGAGCGTCGGCATCATCGGCGCGGGGCCCGGCGGCCTCGCAGCGGCGGACAGCCTCCGGCGGATGGGCTTTCAGGTGACCGTCTATGACCGCTACGATCGCGCCGGCGGCCTGATGGTCTACGGCATCCCGGGCTTCAAGCTTGAGAAGCACGTGGTGATGCGCCGGAACGCGCAACTCGAAGACGGTGGGATCGTTTTTCGCATGAATTGCACAGTCGGGGAGGACCTCTCCTTCGCCGAGATCCGGTCCGCTCATGACGCCGTCCTGATCGCGACCGGCGTCTACAAGTCTCGAGATCTGCCCGCACCGGGCTCCGGGCTCCAGGGGATCGTGCGGGCCATCGACTATCTGACCGCGTCGAACCGTGTCGGCTTCGGCGATGCCGTGCCGGCGTTCGAAAGCGGCGAGCTCAATGCCGAGGGCAAGCGCGTCGTTGTGATCGGCGGCGGCGACACGGCAATGGACTGCGTGCGCACGGCGGTCCGCCAGGGGGCGACCTCCGTCAAGTGCCTCTACCGCCGGGATCGGGCAAATATGCCGGGCTCGCAGCGTGAGGTCGCCAACGCCGAGGAAGAAGGTGTTGAGTTCGTTTGGCTCACCGCACCGAAGGGCTTTCTCGGCGAAAACGACAGCGCCGCGCCCAGCGCGGACGTGGAGCATGTGTCGGGCGTGCTCGTCCAAAAGATGCGCCTCGGCCCACCGGACAGCACCGGACGTCAGGCACCGGAGGTGATCGACGGCGAGGATTATGTCGAGGGGGCGGATATCGTGATCAAGGCACTCGGGTTTGAGCCTGAAGAGCTGCCCACGCTCTGGGACGAACCTGCGCTTGAGGTCACACGCTGGGGCACGATCAGGGCAGATTTCCGGACGAAGGAGACGGCGCTCCCGGGCGTGTACGCCGTCGGCGACATCGTCCGCGGCGCCTCCCTTGTCGTCTGGGCCATCCGTGACGGGCGCGAGGCGGCTGAGAGCATCGCTGCGCGGCTCGATGCGAGCGCAAGCGTCGCTGCGGAATGAGCCTCGTCGTCATCTCTGACGCTGCCGTCGATGGTGTGACCGGTGGTCTGTGTGCAAATGCGCTCTGGCGCGGAGCGGCGGCACGTCTCTCTTCGCGGTGTGGGCGTGCGGTCGCCGCGCGCATCAAGTGCGGGTTCGCTCCATCCGCCGGTGGTGTCGAGAGGGGCCAGCGCGTGCGCTGCAGGATGGTCAATCTCGGCGAGTCGAGCGCATGTCGCGTGCCCACTCCCGTGGCGTTATGAGCCATATGGAATCTGCCGGGGGACGGAGCAATGGGGGACACACAATGACAGCATGGCTCAGGCGCTCGGCACTGTTGATGGCCTGCCTTGCCCTGGTGGCGTGCGACAACCCGGTGTCGAACCGGGTTGCACGCGACACGGCCAAGGCCAATGTCACACCGGTCTTTGTCGAGCAGTTCCCGTTCGCCCCGGTTGAACCCGGTGTGAATTGCATCATCGAAAGCGCCACATCGAGTGAGCTCATCCGCCTCGCCGCAAGCCCTGTGACAGGCCCTGCAACCGACACCGCGACCCTCGTGATCGACATAGCGGCGCGGCCCAAGACCATCAGGTGCTTCACGCGGTCAGGCATCGCGCTGATCTGATCGGAAAGGAGAGAAGAAGTGAGATGAGCCGGACCGGGCGGTGCCTTTGCGGTGCAGTGAACTACAGCGTGTCCACGCCAATCGAGAGTGTGGCCGCCTGTCATTGCGGCATGTGCCAGCGATGGGCCGGTGGCATCCATCTCGGCTTTGAAGTGCCGCCGGACGGGGTTGTCTTCGAAGGGGCCGAGAGCATCGCCACCTACACGTCGTCGGAGTGGGCGGAGCGCGCGTTCTGTCGGCTCTGCGGCGCGCATCTCTACGACCGCCTGATCGGGGACGGCCCGGCTCGAGGCACCTATTCCATGCATCTCGGAGGGCTCGATCAGCGGGAGGGCGTGCTGCTCACCCAGGAGATCTACATCGACAAGAAGCCTGATGGATACGCGCTCGCCGGTGATCACACGCGGATGACCGAGGATGAGTTCCTTCGCTCGATCGGTGTCGCGCTGTGATGCGCCTCGCTGGCCTCTCCACCGTGCCGCTGGTCCCGGGCCGAAGGGCCAAGGCGGATCGCGTCGTGTCGACCGCGCGTGGGGCGGACCTGCGTCCAGCATCGTGCGAGATGACAGCGGGTACCACCGATACACCCGCGGCTGGCTTGGCTCGCAGTGCGCAGAGTGGCGGCCGCTGGCCCAAGATGGAGCCACGGCGCGCACGCGACGGTGATTCGAGAGTGCGACACCGCTCCGGACCGCCGGCCAATGTCGAATTCGGTCACACAACACCGTCGAGCGGCGGCTGCACCGCGTTCGGCACCCAAACGTCGGGCCAAGCCCGCACGCATTCATCCAGCATTGCCACCCGCAGAGTGGCGGCCCTCGGCCGCCCGCGGTTGAGCGCCAGACCAGGAGCCATGCCATGACCCTCGATTTCAAGGCCCAGCAGGTCCTCCGCGAAAAACTCACGGCCGAGGGGCTGTATCACCCCGAGCAGGAACACGGCTCTTGCGGTGTGGGGCTGGTCGTGGCGGTCGATGGCAAGCCACGGCGCCAGGTCGTGGAGGCCGGGATCACCGCACTGAAGGCGGTCTGGCACCGCGGTGCGGTCGATGCCGACGGCAAGACCGGGGACGGCGCGGGGATCCATGTCCAGATCCCGACGGAGTTCTTTCGCGATCAGGTGCGGCGGACAGGGCATGAGCCAGATGACGGGCTGCTCGCCGTTGGTATGGTCTTCCTGCCCCGCACGGATTTCGGCGCGCAGGAGCATTGCAGGACCATCGTCGAGACCGAGGTCCTCGGCATGGGCTACACCATCTACGGGTGGCGCCATGTGCCCGTCGACATCTCGGTCCTCGGCGAAAAGGCCAACGCGACACGGCCCGAGATCGAACAGATCCTCATCTCGAACTCCAAGGGTGTCGACGAGGAGACCTTCGAGCGTGAGCTCTATGTCATTCGGCGCCGGATCGAGAAACAAGCGTCTCGCCCGACCGACCTCTACTTTGCCTCGCTCTCCTGCCGGTCGATTGTCTACAAGGGCATGATGCTCGCCGAGCAAGTGGCCGAGTTCTATCCCGACCTCAAGGACCCCCGCTTTGAGAGTGCGTTTGCGATCTACCACCAGCGTTACTCCACCAACACCTTTCCCGAGTGGTGGCTGGCCCAGCCCTTTCGGATGCTGGCGCATAACGGCGAGATCAACACGCTCAAAGGCAACATCAACTGGATGAAGTCCCACGAAATCCGGATGGCCTCGGACGCTTTCGGGGAGATGCAGGACGACATCAAACCGATCGTTGCGGCGGGGAGTTCGGACAGCGCCGCACTCGACAGCGTCTTTGAGGCCATGGTGCGCGCCGGTCGGTCCGCGCCGATGGCAAAGACCATGCTCGTGCCCGAAGCCTGGTCGAAGACCGCCTCCAAGATCCCGGACGCCTGGCGGGACATGTACAACTACTCGAATGCAGTCATGGAACCCTGGGACGGGCCCGCCGCACTTGCCATGACCGACGGGCGCTGGGTGGCCGCCGGGCTCGACCGCAATGGCCTCCGTCCGATGCGCTACGTCGTCACCGGCGACGGGCTGGTGATCGCGGGGAGCGAGACCGGGATGGTCCCGGTCGATGAAGCGCAGGTCGTCGAGAAGGGCGCGCTCGGGCCCGGTCAGATGCTCGCCGTCGATATGGAGGAGGCGGTCCTCTACCACGACACGGAGATCAAGGATCGGCTTGCTTCGGCCCGGCCATTCGGCAAGTGGGTCGGCTCGATCGTCTCGCTCGAGGAAGTGATGGTCGATGCGGGCGAGGAGCCGCTCTTCGAGGGCGCTGAGCTCCGCCGCCGCCAGATCGCGGCAGGCTACTCTATGGAGGATCTCGAGACGATCCTTGTCCCGATGGCCGAGGACGCGAAAGAGGCGATCGGCTCTATGGGAGACGACACGCCGGCCGCGGTTCTCTCCGACAAGTATCGCCCGCTCAGCCACTACTTCCGGCAAAACTTCAGCCAAGTGACCAATCCGCCCATCGACAGCCTGCGGGAACACCGGGTGATGAGCCTCAAGACCCGCTTTGGCAACCTCAAGAACGTCCTCGACGAAGACAACAGTCAGACCGAAATCGTCACGCTCGAGAGCCCGGTGGTCTCGAACGGTCAATACGATGCGATGTTGCGCTACTTCGGCGAGGATGCTGTCACCATCGACTGCACGTTCCCGGCAAGCGGCGGGTCGGATGCCCTCCGCGACGCGCTGATCCGGATCCGGACGGAGGCCGAGGAGGCCGTCCGTTCCGGCGCGAAACACATCATGATGTCCGACACAACCCAGGGGCCGGAGCGGGTGGCGATGCCGATGATCCTCGCCACCTCCGCGGTGCATTCCTGGCTGACGCGGAAAGGGCTTCGCACGTTCTGCTCGCTCAACGTGCGCGCGGCGGAGTGCCTCGATCCCCACTACTTCGCCGTTCTGATCGGCACCGGCGCGACCACGGTCAACGCCTATCTGGCCGAGGACAGCCTTGCGGATCGGATTTCGCGGGGTTTGATGGACGTCGATCTTGGGACCGCGATGACGCGCTACCGCACGGCGATTGATCAGGGCCTGCTGAAGATCATGTCCAAGATGGGGATCAGCGTGATCTCCTCCTATCGCGGTGGAATGAATTTCGAGGCTGTGGGTCTCTCGCGTGCCATGGTGGCGGAGTTCTTCCCTGGCATGCTGTCGCGCATTTCGGGCATTGGCGTCTCAGGCATCAAAAAGCAGGTGGAGGCGGTCCACACCCGCGCATTCCGCCAGGGGGCCAACGTCCTGCCCATCGGAGGGCTCTACAAATCGCGGCGCTCCGGGGAGGTGCATGCATGGGGCGCGCAGCCGATGCACGTGCTGCAGTCGGCCTGCGACCGGGCGAGCTACGACCTCTGGAAGCAGTACGTGAAGATGATGCGCTCGGCGCCGCCCATTCATCTCCGCGATCTTCTGGACTTCAAACCGGCTGAAAAGGCTGTTCCACTTGAGGAGGTCGAGAGCATCACGGCGATCCGAAAGCGCTTTGTGACGCCCGGCATGAGCCTCGGCGCGCTCTCGCCCGAGGCCCACAAGACGCTGAACGTCGCGATGAACCGGATCGGCGCCAAGTCCGATTCAGGGGAAGGCGGCGAGGATCCCGCGCATTTCCACCCCGAGCCGAACGGTGACAACCCGTCGGCTAAGATCAAGCAGGTGGCCTCGGGCCGTTTCGGCGTGACCGCCGAGTACCTCAACCAGTGCGCGGAGCTGGAGATCAAGGTCGCTCAGGGCGCCAAGCCCGGCGAGGGCGGCCAGCTTCCGGGTCTTAAGGTGACCGAGCTCATCGCGCGGCTCCGCCACTCGACGCCGGGCGTCACGCTGATCTCCCCGCCACCGCACCACGACATCTACTCGATCGAGGATCTTGCGCAGCTCATCTACGATCTGAAGCAGATCAACCCGCGCGCCAAGGTGACCGTGAAGCTCGTCGCGCAGTCGGGCGTCGGCACCATTGCGGCGGGCGTGGCCAAGGCCAAGGCCGACGTGATCCTGATCTCGGGCCACAATGGCGGCACTGGTGCCTCCCCCCAGACCTCGATCAAATACGCGGGCCTCCCCTGGGAAATGGGCCTGACCGAGGCGCATCAGGTGCTGGCCATGAACAACCTCCGCGACCGCGTGACGCTGCGGACCGACGGGGGGCTCCGGACCGGCCGCGACATCGTCATCGCCGCGATGATGGGGGCGGAGGAGTACGGCATCGGCACCGCCGCGCTGATCGCCATGGGCTGCATCATGGTCCGCCAGTGCCAGTCCAACACCTGCCCCGTCGGCGTCTGCACCCAGCGCGAAGACCTGCGGGCGAAGTTCGCCGGCACCGCCGACAAGGTCGTCAACCTGATCACCTTCTACGCCCAGGAGGTCCGGGAAGTGCTGGCAAGCCTCGGCGTTCGCTCCCTCGATGAGGTCATCGGGCGGGCGGACATGCTGACCCAGGTCAGCCGCGGCGCCGATCACCTGGATGATCTCGACCTCAACCCGCTGCTGATCTCCGTCGACGCGGCGGAGCGGATCATCTACGACCGCTCAAAGCCGCGCCAGGGCGTTCCCGACACGCTCGACGCGCAGATCGTGCGCGACGCCGAGCCGTTCTTCAAGGACGGCGAGAAGATGCAGCTCTCCTATGCTGTCCAAAACACCCAGCGGACGGTCGGCACGCGCGTCTCCTCCCACATCGTGCAGCGGTTCGGGATGCGCAACCGCCTTCAGCCCGATCACCTCCATGTCAAGCTGCAGGGCTCGGCCGGCCAGTCCTTGGGCGCATTCGCGGCCCCAGGTCTCAAAATCGAGGTCTCGGGCGACGCAAATGACTATGTCGGCAAGGGCCTTTCAGGCGGCTGCATCGTCGTGCGTCCGCCGCTGGCCTCACCGCTTGCCGCTCACGACAACACGATCATCGGCAACACCGTGCTTTACGGAGCGACAGGCGGACGGCTCTACGCATCCGGTCGCGCGGGCGAGCGCTTCTGTGTGCGAAACTCGGGCGCCGAAGTGGTGGTCGAGGGCTGCGGGTCGAACGGCTGTGAGTACATGACGGGCGGCATCGCTGTGATCCTCGGCGCCATTGGCGACAATTTCGGGGCCGGCATGACCGGCGGCATGGCGTTCCTCTATGACGAGGCCGGCGTCGCGGAAGAGCGTCTGAACTTGGAGACCCTGGTCACGTCCCCCGTCACCTCCTCCCATTGGGAGAGCGTCCTGCGAAATTTGATCGAGGCCCACACCGCAGAGACGCGAAGCCCCCGCGCCGCCGAGCTTCTGCGGAACTGGCCCGAGGCGCGGACCCGGTTCCTCCAGGTCTGCCCACGGGAGATGCTGGCACGTCTTGCCCATCCCTTGAGCGATGTGGAGGCAATCCCCGCCGAATAAACCAAAGGTCCTCTCAACCGCCGTCGCAGCCAGGCGCTCGGTTGAGAGGACAGGCATGCTCTGCTAAATCCCCAGGGAGTATGGGGTTCCGCAATGTCGAAAGCCGAGAAAGTCGAGATCGACGACGGCCAGGACGGGGAGGATGAGGAGGGCAAGAAGCCGCCAAAGCGGCGACGCCGCCCACCGCTTATCCTGCGCATCTGGAACTGGACCCTGCTGACCCTTTTCCTGCTGGCGCTTCTGGTGGTGGGGATCGTGGCACTCCTCAGGATTGTGAACCCACCGATCAATTACTACCAGGCATCGGAGTGGTGGCGCCTCGGCCAGCTCGAGCGGGAGTGGTTGCCGATCGAGGTGATGTCGCCGCACCTGCCGCGCGCGGCCGTCGCGGCCGAAGACGCGAATTTCTGCCTCCATCTCGGCTTCGACGTGGAGGCGATCCGCACCGCCATCGAAGAGGGTGCGCAGCGCGGCGCATCGACAATCAGCCAGCAGACAGCCAAGAATGTCTTTCTCTGGCACGGACGAAGCTGGGTGCGCAAAGGGTTGGAGGCGGGTTTCACACCATTGATCGAGGCGCTCTGGGGCAAGGAACGCATTCTGGAGGTCTATCTCAACATCGCGGAGTTCGACACGGGCGTCTTCGGGGTGGAGGCCGCGAGCCGTCATTACTTCGGCATCTCCGCCCGCCATGTCGAGCCGGATCAAGCCGCCCGGCTGATGGCCATACTTCCGAGCCCGAAGGCCCGCTCCCCCAACGCGCTCGCCCCGTGGCTGAGACAACATGCGGGCCAGATCAGAACCGGCGCGGCGACAATCGTCGCCGACGGCCGCGCCGCCTGCTTTCAATGATCCGCGATTCCGGCAGGACTAAACGCCGCTCGCACCCAGCATGCGAATCCGCGCGTCGACCTCGCCTCGGTCGACATAGTGCCCGTGCAGGTGCCGCTCACCCGATGTTGGATCGAAGGCTTCACGCCCGTGCAGCACACGGCGGTTGTCGAACACCACCATCTCGCGCGGGGCCAGCCGAACCGTGAGCTGGTAGCGGGGCTGTCGCATCCGCTCCATCATGGCGCGATACGCCCGGTAATAGGCCTCAATGACATCGGTTCCCATGTCGAAGACATCGGCGAGATGCGCGTTCCACCGGATTTCGATCACGCGGTCCTCGCGGTCGCAGGTGATCACCGGCCGGCGGACGCGGATGTCGGTGGAGCGATCGTGGAACCGAAACGGAATGTCGATGTCGCGCAAAAGCGCGAAGGCCTCCGGGTCTTCCGTCCGCAGATCTTCGGCGATGGCAAACCCATCGGCGAAGACCGAGCCGCCCCCGCTCGCCCCGTTCTTGAGGCAATGGAGGAATTGGTAGCCCGGCGGCACCTCCTGGTTCGGCAGATCGGTGTGGAGTGGCAGCGCCTCCGATGTGTAGGCGAGGTTGTTGGGATCGGGCTTCGTGCGCACTTCGAATGTGGTCCCAAAATTGGTGCGCCGCAGAAAACCGACGCGTTCGGCCACCGCCACGCCCCTCTCGGCGACACCACCGACGCCCTCGACAATCGTGAGCCCCGTCGAGGCGAGGGCGCTCAGCCACACCCGGAGCGCGGCATCGTCTGCGAGGATCGCATCCGCGGCGTGCCGCCCGATCGCGTGCCCATGGCGCCAGAGCGTCGGCGGGATCCGCGCATCGTCGCCTCCGATCTGCCCCGGCCGGTGCCGGCGGAGCCACGCGGTGGGAAACCGGCTCTCATGGCCTTCGCCCGCCCAAGCGATCACAAGGGCATCCCCATCGACGCGGACATCGTCGGGACGAGGCGCTGCGTCGACCGACAGGAGGTCGAGAACACGCTCCTCGGTGTCGGGATGGAAGGCGGCCGGGCAATTGTCGCGGAGCCAGATATAGGGATACGTGGCCGTGCCACCTCCCACGAAGGAAAGCTCGAGCGCACGCGCGCCCGGTTGAAGATCTGCAATGCTCATCGGTCCGATCTCGTTGGGTCAAGGGTAAGGCAAGGGCGGTCGCGCGCTAAGTTGGCGGCGGCCACCAGGCCTGAGGCTTGATCCGGGCCCGGGGGGCGCCCAGCGAGGGATGAGGATCGGTCATGGGACAAGCCTGCCCCGGTCGCCCGCGCCCCTGCCCGCCTGCCTGCGACCCGGTCTGATCAAAACCGACGCCTCCTCAGAGGCCAAAGGCGGCCGGACTGTGGGTGGCCTCGCGGGTCACCCGGCGCGGAGGCGGCCAGGACACCGTCTCAAGCGTCCTCTCGCTGACGCCGACCAGGCGGAGCAATCCAGACCCCATGCGCCCCTCGTCCCGGTCCGCGGCAAAGTCGGCGAGGGCCAGGCGCTCCGGGCCGACAGCATCGCAGAGCGCCGCAACCACCGGCTCCCATCCCTCCGCCAGACCATACCGCCGGACAAAGCGCCGCGAGGGGAGCGGCGTCGCGCGACGGCCGAGATCGCGTTGCAGGCTTTGCGTCCACTCGGCATAGGTCCGCACGTAGAAGACCACGACCACCGAAGCACCCTCCGCCGCGATCCCGTCGATCAGCACGCCGAGCCGCCGCGCCGCACCTGGATAAAGGCCCATCCGTCCCCGCACCGTCGGCCGCCCGCCAAGAACATCCTCGTGGCTGATCAATGCATGATCGACATGGCGGCAGGACCGCGCAAGCCGCGCGGCCTCCCGCAGGAGCGCCGGCGCCGCATCCTGGACCTCCGCGTCGGTGTGGTGCTGGCGGCTGATCGCGCAGAACGCCCCGAGTATCGGGTCGCTCCGCGGCACCACACGCACCGCGGGGCGGAGTTTCCAGGCGTTCAGCCGCAACATCTCCTGGATTGACGTCGAACCGGTTTTGTGCGGGCCAATATGGACTGTGATCCGACGCTCAGCCCGCGCCGGAAGACACCGCGCCTCGAGCCGTCGCCACGTGTGTCCCGTCAGCGTTCGCTCGATCGGTGTGGGCAGGGGCATGCGTTGTTCTCGACAGTTCGGGCGCGGACCATAGGCACCCGGACGTCGCAATCCAATCAAGAATTGTCGCCGGGCCAGCTAGACCCGCCCGCTTCCCCAGTGTCGAAATGAGACAAGAGAGAGGGAGATCGACCATGAAAACCAACGCCCGTGTCGTCGTCATCGGAGGGGGCGTCGTCGGGTGCTCGGTCCTCTACCACCTCGCTCGAGCGGGCTGGACTGATGCCCTCCTGATCGAACGTTCGGAGCTGACCAGCGGGTCGTCCTGGCACGCGGCGGGCGGCTTTCACACGCTGAACGGCGACCCAAACGTCGCAAAGCTCCAGGCCTACACCGTCGGTCTCTACAAGGAACTCGAAGAGATCTCGGGTCAGTCCTGCGGGCTGCACCTGACGGGCGGCTTTATGGTGGCCGACACCCATGAGCGGATGGACTTCCTCCGCACCGCGCATGCCAAAGGGCGCTATTTGGGCATGGACACCGAGATCGTGACCGCCGCGGAGGCGAAGGCGATGTTCCCGATCCTCGATGACAGCCACTTTGTCGGCGCGCTCTGGGATCCGGTCGAGGGCCACCTCGACCCTTCGGGCACGACCCATGCTTATGCCAAGGCCGCACGGAAGCTCGGCGCGGAGATCGCGCTTCGGACCCCGGTGAAGGAGCTCACGCAGGACCCGGACGGCACCTGGAACGTGGTGACCGAGCAGGGCACGGTGCGGGCGGAGCATGTGGTGAACGCTGCCGGCCTTTGGGCGCGGGAGGTCGGGCGGATGGCCGGGCTCGAGCTGCCACTTCTGGCGATGGAGCACATGTACCTGTTGACCGAGGACATGCCCGAGATCATCACCCACCAAAAGGAGACCGGCCGCGAGGTCTGCCACATCATCGACTTCAAGGGCGAGATCTACACGCGGCAGGAGCGGAACGGCCTTCTGGTCGGCACATATGAGCGGGCGTGCAAACCCTGGAGCCCGGTGCAGACGCCTTGGGATTTCGGCCACGAGCTTCTGGAGCCGGACGTCGACCGGATCGCGCCGTCGCTCGAGATCGGGTTCCGCCACTTCCCGGCACTCGAGAAGGCCGGCATCAAGCAGATCATCAACGGCCCCTTCACCTTCGCCCCCGACGGCAACCCGCTGGTGGGGCCGGTCCAGGGGCTGACCAATTACTGGTCCGCCTGCGCGGTGATGGCGGGCTTCTCCCAAGGCGGCGGCGTGGGCCTCGCGCTTGCAAACTGGATGACCGAGGGCGATCCGGGCTTCGACGTCTTCGGCATGGACGTCGCCCGTTACGGCGAATGGACGACGCTCCGCTACACCAACGCCAAGGTGCGCGAGAACTACTCGCGCCGCTTCCGCATCCGCTTCCCGAACGAAGAGCTCCCGGCGGCGCGCCCGCACCAGACAACGCCGCTCTACGACATCCAGACCCGCGACAACCACGCGGTGATGGGCGACACCTGGGGCCTTGAGGTGCCGCTCTGGTATGCGCCCTCGGCGGAGGCGGCGCGGGACGATCTGTCGTTCCACCGCTCCAACGATTTCGAGCATGTGGGCGCGGAGGTCCGTGCGGTGCGGGAGAGCGTGGGGATCTCCGAGATCTCGAACTTCGCCAAGTACGAGGTCACCGGCGCGGGCGCCGAGAGCTGGCTCTCGCGGCTGATGACCAACACCATGCCGCGCGTCGGGCGCATGGTGCTGACCCCGATGCTGAACGAGCGGGGCAAGCTGATCGGCGATTTCACCATTGCCCGGCCGGACGCGGACCGGTTCGTCATCTTCGGGTCCTCAGGCGCGCAGATCTACCACATGCGCTGGTTCGAGGCGCATCTCCCCGACGACGGCTCCGTCCGGGTGGAGCGGTTCGGCCAGCGCCTGATGGGCCTGACGATCGCCGGCCGAAACTCCCGCAAAGTGTTCGAGCAGCTGACGCATGAGGACGTCTCCCGCACCGCGTTCCCGTTCATGGCGCATCGCGAGATGGACGTCGCGGGCTGCCCGGCGCGGGTCAACCGGATCAGCTACACAGGCGATCTCGGCTACGAGATTTGGGTCGAGCCCTGCTACCTCCGCACACTTTACCTCGCGCTGAAAGAGGCGGGGGCCGCCTTCGATATCCGCGATTTCGGCATGCGCGCGCTCCTCTCGATGCGGCTTGAGAAGAACTTTCCGACCTGGGCGGCAGAGCTCAGGCCGATTTACGGGCCATTCGAAGGGGCAATGGATCGTTTCGTAAAGCTCGAGAAGAACGAGTTCATAGGCCGCGAAGCCGCAGCGCTCGAGCATGCGGAGGGTCCGCGCCTTCGCCGTGTGTCCTTCACAGTGGAAGCGGGGACGGCCGACGTTATGGCGGACGAGCCGATCTGGGCGCGTGTCGGTGACATCGATTACGGGACCTGCGCGCCAACCCATGGCGGTGTGCCCCGCTGGGGCCTCGACGGAGGGGTGGCGGGGCGAACGGAACAGCAGCGGGATGGCGACTGGCGTGTCGTCGGGTGGGTGACTTCGGGCGGGTATGCGCACGGCGTCGGCGCCTCGATGGCGCAAGGGTATGTGCCCGCGCCGCTTGCTGCGGAGGCACGCGCCGATCTTTTCGAGATCGAGATCCTGGGCCGCCGATGCCCGGCCGCGATCGCGCTTGAGGCGCCATTCGACCCGACCGGAGCCCGGATGCGTGCCTGACTCGACGTCACTTTCTCAGTTGTTGCTTTTGTCAAGAAGGTTACTATGTTCTGACAGCCGTTGGTGGGCATTTGCCACTGGCGACACGGCGAATGGCGGCTCACGGTCGCCACAGAGATGCGTCAGAGGCAAGGCTGCCATGAGGTAAACGCACTTCTCTGATGTCAACGACCTGACATATTGCGCCGACATGGAATTAAGAACGACAGGACGGGAGGACGTCATGTTCGATGAATTTGACGCCACGGCCTACGCGAACGATCAGGGGGCACGGGCCCGGAAACTGTTTGCAGCCGTGGTTTTGGCAGCGCTCGACGATGCGATCGCTGACGACCGCAAGTATGGGAATGGACCCGAGGTGATTGCGCGCTGGGCACGCTCCCGCGATGGGCGTGAAGTGTTGAGCTGCGCCGGGATCGAGCCGACGGAGCGCTGTGTGTCCGGGTTGATGTCCTTCGTGCAAAAGGGTGTACGGACGTCGATCGCCCTGTCGCGCGAAGAGAGCGAGCGTCGCGCCGCGGCCTAAGGTCTGATGTAATTTCTGTGCGGAACGGGCCTTCGGGCTCGTTTTTTTTTGTGCGCGTGGCGAGACCGGCCCGGTCCAGTGATGCTTGCGGTGCGAAGCACCGCTGTGGTCTCCTCCGTCAAAAGACATGAGTGTGGGGGGAACGGGTCATGAGCCACATCGTTGCGATCGATCAGGGGACGACGTCCAGTCGCGCCATCGTTTTCGATGCCGCCTTGCGCATCGTGGCGAGCGCGCAGGAGGAGTTTCGGCAGATCTTTCCCGCCTCGGGGTGGGTGGAACACGACCCGGCCGATCTCTGGTCGACCACGGCTGCGACCTGTCGCGGTGCGATTGAGCGCGCGGGCCTTGCGCCCGACCAAATCACCGCAATCGGCATCACAAATCAGCGCGAGACCACTGTCGTTTGGGACCGCGACACCGGTCGGCCGGTCCACAATGCCATTGTTTGGCAGGACCGCCGCACAGCCGAACGCTGTGCATCGCTGCGGGCCGACGGCGTCGAGGACATGATTGTCGAGCGGACCGGTCTCCTCCTCGATCCCTATTTCTCGGCCACGAAGCTTGCCTGGATCCTTGAGACCGTTGAGGGCGCGCGCGCCGCGGCGGAGGCCGGGCGCCTCCTCTTCGGGACGGTCGACACGTATCTGATCTGGCGCCTGACCGGGGGTGCCGCGCATGTCACCGACGCCACGAATGCCTCACGCACGATGCTCTACAACATCGAGGGGCAAGGCTGGGACCCGGAGATCTGCAAGCTCTTCGGGATCCCGATGGAGATGCTGCCGGAGATCCGGGATTCCGCGGCCGAGTTCGGCGTCGCGCGCGCCGATCTCTTCGGTCGTGAGGTTCCGATCCTAGGTGTCGCGGGCGATCAGCAAGCCGCAACTGTCGGACAGGCCTGTTTCGAGCCTGGCATGCTCAAATCCACCTACGGCACGGGCTGCTTTGCCCTCCTCAATACCGGCGAGGCGCCCGTCCGCAGCTCAAACCGGCTCCTGACGACGGTGGCCTACCAGCTCGACGGAAAGCCAACCTATGCGCTCGAGGGGGCGATCTTCATTGCGGGTGCCGTGGTGCAATGGCTCCGCGATGGCCTCAAGTTTATCCGCGATGCCTCCGAAAGCCAGGCGCTGGCGGAGCAGGCCGATCCCGCGCAGTCGGTCTACCTCGTGCCGGCCTTCACCGGGCTCGGTGCACCCTATTGGGATGCGGAGTGCCGGGGCGCGATCTACGGGCTCACGCGCAACTCGGGCCCGGCGGAGTTTGCAAAGGCCGCGCTCGAGAGCGTGGCGTTTCAGACCCGCGACCTCTTTGAGGCCATGCGCGCCGACTGGCCAGGCGAGGCGCGGGTGCTCCGTGTCGATGGCGGCATGTCGGCCTCGGACTGGACGATGCAGACCATCGCGGACATGCTCGGCGCCCCGGTCGACCGCCCTCAGGTCCTCGAGACGACAGCGCTCGGCGCGGCGTGGCTTGCCGGCATGAAAGCCGGGATCTGTCCCGGACCGGAGGGGTTTGCCAAAGGCTGGGCGCTTGAGCGTCGGTTCGAGCCCACGCTCGACCCCGAGACGCGAGCTGCCCGATATGCCGGATGGAAGGACGCTGTGTCGCGCACGTTGACGCAGCGGTGATCATCCTGGACTTGCGTGTGCGCGACCGACGACTATGTTGCCGGTCATGAAACGCTTGGTCCTCCTACTCGCCCTACCGGCCACTCCGGCTGCAGCGACTGACGTAGAGCTGCTGGTGGATCGGTTGTCCACAGGCATCTCCATCTACATGCGCATGCCGGCAGGCGAGGTCGAACCGGTGCTCGACCGGAACGGAGACGAGTTGCTGACCGACGGCCGCGTCGACTACGCCTCGATGCTGGACGGTACATTCGAAGTCGCCGACCGACTGTTTCAGCGCGTCGGCACCGAAGTGGCTGGCGATCCCGTTGTGTTCGAAGCCTTGTCGCTGATGGTCCACCTGCCAGACACGAACGTTCCCTTCGCATCGCCATTCGACGCGGATATGGCGATTGCCGTCTGCAACGCGCCAACCGACGAGACCGTTACACTGGCCGATCTGGACCTGATGGCCGGTTTCTACGCCCATCGGGTCGACAGCATGGCCGAGATTGCACTCGACTTGCCGGAGACCGGGCGGCCAGCGATCGACGTCTCGGTCGTCGAGTTCGTCGACGGGGCAGAAATGCGCCGGTCCGAGCACACGCTCGACGACGGTGACCGCCTCGTTCTGCCTCCCGCACCTGAGGCGATGCCAAAGACCGCCATTGCGGCGATCGGATCCGTTGCGGCGCTTCTTTTCGCTGTCGCCTGGACGGGTGTGCGCCGCAGCGCCTGACCTCGCCTGCGGCGGAAGTTACCGTTTAGCCCGGGGCCCGCACGGGGGTCGACGCGTTTCTCAGCAACCTCAAGGACCGCCGCGTCCGGCTGCCGAGGGGCTGGCGGTGGCGATAAAAACCCGCCAAATCGGATGCGGACCGCAGCCCCTTGGCCCCCAAGCCCGATTAGGTCGCAGCACTCCGATACGCGCCGCCATGCTCCGATGACCACTCCAGTGGCGCGTTCAGAAAGGTCTCGACCTCGGCGAGTGTGCTGCTGGAGGATCGTCCATCTTCTTTGGCGACGGCAAGGACATCCCACCACGTCGCCAAGTGATGGAGCCGCAGACCGCCCGAAGCGAGCTCTCCGGGCGCATCGCGAAAGATATCGTAGTAAAACACGACCACACTGTCGCGGCAGACCGCCCCCGCCCTGCGAAGCGCCTCCGCGAAGATGAGCTTTGAGCCGCCATCCGTGGCGAGATCCTCAACCAACAGGACACGCGCCCCTTCGGCCACAACGCCCTCGATCTGCGCATCGCGCCCGTAACCCTTCGGCTTCTTTCGGACGTATAGCATCGGCAGACCCATTCGCTCGGCGATGAAGGCCGCGAACGGGATACCCGCCGTCTCGCCCCCCGCCACAGCGTCGAACGCTTCAACCCCGACATGGCGGTAGAGCTTGGCGACCGCGAAATCCATCAGAAGGCTCCGCACCCGCGGATAGGAAATGAGCCTCCGGCAGTCGATGTAGACGGGGCTCGCAAGCCCGCTTGCGAAGGTAAACGGCTCCTCCGGGCGAAAGAGAACGGCCTCCACCTCGAGCAGCATCCGCGCGGTCATCGCCGCCATTTCCGTGTCCTGGGGGGTGCTGGTCTGCATGAAGGGGCCCTCCGATCGATGCTGCCTCATAGGCAATCGTCGATCCCTTGTCAGTTTTTTTGAACCGTACGCCCAGCCCAGCCGACGAAGCCCTGAAAGCAGCACAGAGACCAGGAGCATTCAAAATGGCTGATTTGAACTCTCAAATGAAGAAATGGCGGCGGACCGGATACCTCGATCGTCACATGAAGCCGAGCCTGAAGATTTTTCTTGAGCGCTGCTGGACAGAGCAGCAAAAGCGCCCCGGCGCCGATCTCGAAGGCCTGATCTACAACCTCTACAGCAACACGGTGCACCGGAAAAAGAGCAACGTCTCCCCTCTTGTGGGCAGCATCCTCCGGACGTTCCACGAAATGGGCCGGCCCGTGCGCATCCAGCCGGTTGGCGATGCGACGGACATTGGCGATGCAAAGACACACTTGATACGCCTCGGCGGGGCCGATGGCGGGTCCGTCATCGAAATGAGCACGTTTGCCCTCGGGCAGCTTGTCACTGCGGTCGAGACAGATGCAGAAGTCAGCCGCTCCATGGAGGAGAACTTTGTCCACGTGAGAACGGGCCGAGGCTCGGGACGGAAACGCCTCTACCTAAGCGTCAAAGGCGCCCGGCGGAAGTACGTGGCGCGCTGGATCAACGCGAATTTCACGCGGTGGGGTGTCCTCGACAACTGGAAGATGGCCGTCCCCTCGAGCAACTGGAGCCGGGCAGACACCTTCGTGCTCTACTTTACGAACAAGTTCGGGGTCGACAACGCGATCAAGGACCTCGAAGCCTATCAGTCGAAAGCCGCCGCCAAGATGCATTTCCGCGACGAGATGCCCCACATGCTGAAGAAGGTCGATGGGCTCACCGGCGTTGCGTACGGGGATGAGCCCGTCTGTGGTCTGAAGCTCCACTTCGACAAGAGGAGCCGGACGGTCCTGGCACCCGATTCGACCGTGAGTGTCAGCTTCGGCAGCTACCGCGCCAAACTGATCGCTGCGGCGATGCGGCTGACGCTGAGAGAGAACCAGGGCCTCCAGGACTATCTCTGCCGCGTTGGCTGCTTTTTCGAGAAGGCTGGCATCAATCCGATGCAGCCCGAATTGAACGTCGACCCGGGCAAGCTGCGCAAGACCGCGGAAGATGTGGTCCAACAGGATGGTGGACGGAACTGGAAGCTGAAGCCCAGCAAGAACTTCATTCAGGTCCGTCGCGCCGGTGAGGCCGCTTGACATCGTCGCCTGCTTGGCAAATACACCGAGGCCCGCGCGCAAGCGTGGGTTTTGGTGTTTGTGGCCCTCGCGAGGGGATGCCTGTCGGCCCAACGGGGCAAAGGAAAGCACCTTTCACAGCGGGGACCTGTCCCCGAGACTGAAAGGATCCAGACGTGACCAAACGCACGGCTGCCAAGTACAAAATCGACCGCCGGATGGGCGAGAACATCTGGGGCCGCCCCAAATCCCCCCTCAACCGCCGCGAGTACGGCCCTGGTCAACACGGCCAGCGTCGGAAGGGCAAGATGTCGGATTTCGGTCTGCAGCTTCGCGCCAAGCAGAAGCTCAAGGGGTATTACGGCGACCTCACGGAAAAGCAGTTCCGCCGGATCTATTCCGAGGCGGAGCGTCAGCGGGGCGACACGGGTGAGCTGCTGATCGGCCTCCTCGAGCGTCGCCTCGACGCGGTGGTCTACCGCGCGAAGTTCGTCCCGACGATTTTTGCCGCGCGCCAGTTCGTCAACCACGGCCACGTGCTCGTGAACGGCAAGCGGGTCAACATTCCCTCCTACCGCGTCAACGAGGGTGACGTGATCTCGGTTCGCGACCGCTCCCGCCAGCTCGCCATCGTGCTCGAGGCTGTCGGTCTGCCCGAGCGGGACGTTCCGGATTACATCCAAGCCGATCACTCCAAGATGACGGCGGAGTTCGTGCGAACCCCGGGCCTCTCGGACGTGCCCTACGCGGCGATGATGGAGCCGAACCTCGTCGTCGAATACTACGCCAAAAACTGAGGCGATCAGGCGTTCTGTTTCCGGCGCGTGGTGAGCTCGCCGGGGACATCGCCCGCGTCAAGCGGGACGCCAAAGATAAACCCTTGCGCGACATCCGCGTTGGCGGCCCGGAGGGCGGCGAGTTGCTCCTCCGTCTCCACCGCCTCGCCAAGCACTTCGAGGCCGAGCGCATGGCCGAGCGCCACGAGCGCCTCCAAGGCGCCCTGCACATCCGCCCCACGGCCCAGATGATCGACAAAGCCCGGTGTGATTTTCAGCCGGTCGATCGGTGCGCCCTTCAAAGCCGCAAGCGAGGCCTGGCCCCGACCGAAGCCATCGAGCGTGATCCGAACGCCCCGTCCGCGCAGCCGGCTCAGCGCCTCGCGCCCCTCCACCCCCTCGCTGAGAAAGGTCCCGTCCGGCACCTCAAGGTCGAGCACATCGGCGGAGGCACCTGCGGCCAGAAGCGCATCATCAATCAGTTCGGGAAGCGTCGGCGTCAACAAGCGCGGCGAGAGGTTGATGCCGACCCGCAGGTTTCCGAACCCCTGCGTCCGCCATTCATTGGCCGCCGCGGCGGCAGTGGCGATCACTTGGCGGGTCATCTCACCGATCTGGCGGGTGTCTTCTGCCACGGCCACAAACTCGCGCGGGGGGACGGCGCCGAGCTCCGGATCGGTCCAGCGCGCCAGAGCCTCGAAGGTCGTGATCTCGCCTGTCTTGAGATGAACCTGCGGTTGATAGACGCAGTCCAGGGCGCCGGCGGCGAGGGCGGGCGAGAGCGCGCTCTCAATCCGGGCGGAGCGGCGCACTTCGCGCTCGAGCGTCTCCTCGAACTCGACGAAGCAGCCGCGCCCATTGCGCTTGGCCTCATAGAGCGCCAGATCGGCATGTCGGAATGCATCCGTTACCTCAAATCGTTCGGGGCCGAGGCGGGCAATGCCGATGCTGGCCCCGCTGCGGAGCTGGCGGCCGGAGACTGTAATCGGCTCGGACAACGTGCCGACGATCTCACCCGCCATCACTCGGGCACGAAGACCAGCCTCATCGCCGATGAGGAGCACGGCGAACTCGTCGCCGCCGAGCCGCGCGGTCAGATCCCCCTCCCCAATCATGTCCTCGAGGAGTGTCGCCACAGTGATCAGGAGCGCGTCTCCCACAGGATGGCCAAGCGTGTCGTTGATCTGTTTGAACCGGTCGAGATCGAGGAGCATGAGCGCGAGATCTTCCGTGCCCTCCTCGGAGTGGCGGGCAATCTCCTCCTCGAGGAGCCGTCGGTTTTTGAGGCCCGTCAAGCTATCGTGCTCCGCCAGATGGCGGATCCGCTCGGCGCTCCGCACTTCCTCGGAGATGTCGGTCGCCAGGAGCACGGCCCCGAGATAGAGCGTGTCGGCGTCGTAGATCGGGTTGACGCGGAGGCGAACGGGCACCGTCTCGCCCTTGGTGCCTCGCACCATGGTGGTCAGCTCAGCGCCCGTGCGCTCCATGATCGCGCAGAGGACCCGCGCACGGTCGCCGTCATCGGCGATCTTGTCGAGCGTCGGCACGACATCGGTCAGCGCTGAGCCTAGAAGGCTGCGGGCAACGGCGTTCTGGAATGCGACGTGACCGTTTTCGCGCAGGATGATGGCGGCGTCTTGCGTGGACTCGAGTGCTGCGCGGATCCGGCGCCGCTCCTCACGGTTGATCCGATCGTCGGAGCGGCGGATCTCATCGATCTCGCGTGCGCCCTCGCGGACCCGCTCGACCGCCTCGGCCACAGCGCGCACTTCGCGGTGTCCGCTGGCGAGCGCTACGGTTTCGATCCGGCGGGATGTGTCCCCGGCCTCAAGCCCTTCAATCGTCCGGCGAATGAGCGCGAGGGGCGCCGTGACGCTGCGCGTGACAAAAAAGAGCGCCGTGACAACGCCGAAAACGACGAGGAGACCACTTGCAATGTGCATCGCGACGAGCGAACCGATCCCTTGGGTCACGTTCGCGCGGTCGAAGCGGACCGAGACGACACCCAGCTCACGCCGCGTGCCGCCATCGACGAACTCCACAAGGCTCCGCCGTTCGACCGTGCGTGCCCCGGGGCGCGCCGGGTCGGAGGTGAGCGCCGCCAAAAGGGCGCCCCGCTCGTCGACAAGCAGAACGTCGACAAAGTCGGGATGGGACCGAAGCGCTGCGAACAGGTTCTCGACCTGCCCCATGTCGCCCTCGGCGAGCGGCCGCGCGATCCCCCGCGCTGCCACGACAGTGGTCAGCGCGACTTGCCGCTCGAGCGTCGCGATGGAGGCGCGTCGTTGTTGCGCGACATCCCAGATCTCTGCAGCCGTCTGGATCAACGCAACGGCCAACACCACGAGGACCACCGTCCGCCGCGCAATCGAGGAGGACAGGAGACCCGTGCTGGGTGCGCGCGCCGTCTTGCGCCGGTCGACAGGTTTGGGGGCGTCCGGTGACGCCATGGAGCTCTCCCCTGCCTTGTTACCAATGGGCCGCGAGGCCCGCCTCGGCGATATGGGTAGTCCCGAAGGCTCAAAGAATCCGTTAAGTCCGGCCGCATGCGACGGCCTTTTGTTAACCCTCGCCTGCGCCGCCCAGAGGGAGTATGAGGCGCCATGTTCTTGCGCCTCCGCATCGTACCGCTCGCCGAAGCCAATCGGTACAGTCCCGCCCGCCGCCCGGTCGCCCTTCTCCTCATCATGGCGGCGGCAATGCCGCTTGCCTTTGCGGTCTGGTCCGCACTCCTCAACAATTTCGTCATTGAGCGTGTGGGTTTCGACGGCTCGGACATCGGTTGGCTCCACACCGTGCGGGAAATCCCGGGCTTTCTCGCGGTTGGTGTCATCGCCCTGATCATCTTCATACGAGAGCAGATCCTCGGGCTCGTCTCCCTCGCCATGCTTGGTGCGGCAACGGCGGTCACCGCATGGTTTCCGAGCTTCGAGGGGCTGCTCATCACGACGATGATCTCCTCGATCGGGTTTCACTACTATGAGACGGTGGCGCAGTCGCTGCAGCTTCAATGGCTGCCGAAGGACCGGGCGCCGCAGATCCTCGGCTGGATCGTCGCTGCAGGCTCGGGTGCGTCCCTCGCAGCTTACGGCATACTGGTCATTGGCTGGCAAACCTTTGGTTTCACATACAATATGGTGTACTTGGGCGGCGGGCTCGCCACGCTTTTGCTCGCTGTGGTCTGCTTCTTTGCCTATCCCCAGTTCGAGTCCCCCGACCCACAGGTCAAGTCGTTCGTCCTGCGCAAGCGCTACTGGCTCTACTATGCGCTCCAGTTCATGTCGGGCGCGCGCCGCCAGATCTTCGTCGTCTTCGCCGCCTTCATGATGGTGGAGCGGTTCGGGATGGAGGTGCACGAGGTCACTGCGCTTTTCCTCATAAACTTCATGGCCAACATGGCCTGCGCTCCCCTCATGGGCCACGCCGTCGCACGCTGGGGGGAGCGGCGGGCGCTGATGGTCGAGTATATTGGCCTGATCGGCGTGTTCCTTGCCTATGGCGGAATCTACTACTTTGGGTGGGGTGTGCTGCTGGCGAGCGCCCTTTACGTGCTCGACCACCTGTTCTTTGCGCTGGCCTTCGCGTTGAAGACCTACTTTCAGAAGATCGCGGATCCGGCCGACATCGCGCCGACGGCCGCCGTGGCGTTTACCATCAATCACATTGCAGCCGTGTTTTTACCCTTCCTCCTAGGTTATCTTTGGCTCCACGACCCTGGACTTGTGTTTGGACTGGCCGCCAGCATGGCCGCCATATCGCTTGGACTTGCCCTGCTCATCCCGCGTCATCCCGCGCCCGGACAGGAGACCGTGTTCAACGGACAACTGATCGCACCTGCGGCGTGAACGCACTGGAATGTTGCGATGCAATAGCTAAATTGGCGGCAGTAACTTCGGAGGCCAGCCGTGTTTGGATTCTTGAAGAAAGTGGAGATGCCTGGAGCGTCCGACGCGCTCCCGGGTCGCACCGATCCCATCCCAACAGCCGAGACGCATGCCGTCCTCGGGCGCCCGCTCAAAGGCCCATTTCCTGACGGCATGTCCCAGGTTCAGGTGGGAATGGGGTGTTTTTGGGGCGTTGAACGGATGTTTTGGGGCCTGGAGGGCGTCTGGGTGACCGCAGCGGGCTATGCCGCCGGCACGACGCCGAACCCAACTTATCGGGAGGTTTGCACCGGCGCGACCGGGCACAACGAGGTCGTGCTCGTTGTCTATGATTCTGCAAAAATCTCGATCGAGCGCTTGCTGCAGATCTTCTGGGAGGGCCACGATCCGACCCAAGGGATGCGCCAGGGCAATGATGTCGGAACGCAGTACCGCTCCGGCATTTACTGGACAACTGAGGCCCAGAAAGACGCCGCACTGGCCTCACGTGATGCCTACCAAGCACGGCTCAGCGATGCCGGATTTGGAGCGATCACGACCGAGATCCAGGAGGCTAAGCCCTTCTACTATGCCGAGGATTACCACCAGCAGTATCTGGAAAAGAACCCCGGCGGATATTGCGGCATCGGCGGAACGGGCGTGAGCTGCCCGATCGGCACCGGTGCTTGACGGCGTCGGAGGATCTCACCGCGTCCTCGTGATGGGCGCCAGCGGGTCGGGAACCTCAACTCTTGGCCGGGCGCTCGCGTCTAGTCTCGCGACGCAGCATTTTGACGTGGATGATTTCTACTGGCTTCCCACCGATCCACCGTTTCGCTCCAAGCGACCGGTGCATGACCGCGAGGCGCTCATGCAAGCCGTGTTCGTCCCGCGCCGCGACTGGATTCTGTCGGGCTCGCTCGTCTCCTGGGGGCAGAACGCGATCGACAGGCTCACCGCCATTGTTTTTGTCACCCTCCCGGCGGAGGAGCGCATGGCACGGCTGCGCGCGCGGGAGTTTCGTCGGTATGGCGAGGACATCGCCCCCGGCGGACCCCAGGCGCAGGCGTTTGCCGCCTTCATGTCGTGGGCCGAGCGCTACGACACGGTCGAGCCGACGCCGAGCCGCAACCGTGCAACGCATGA
>JBCCWM010000009.1:0-25921 GCA_039193505.1 Pseudomonadota bacterium
GAAATCCGCGACAAACCGGGATCCCGGCCGCTCATAGACGTCGCGCGGCTCGCCCACCTGCGAGATCCGCCCAGCCCGCATGACCCCGATCCGCGTGGCGAGCGTCATCGCCTCCTCCTGATCGTGGGTCACAACGACAAAGGTGACGCCAAGCCGGTCCTGAAGCCCCATCAGCTCGAACTGCGTCTCCTCGCGCAGTTTTTTGTCGAGCGCTCCGAGCGGCTCGTCGAGCAGCAGGAGCTTCGGCCGCTTCACAAGCGCCCGCGCAAGCGCCACGCGCTGCCGCTGCCCACCCGAGAGCTGATGCGGCCGCCGGTGCGCAAACTCCTCGAGCTTCACCAGCCGAAGCATCTCCTCGACGCGCTCCCGCACGTCTCGGCCCGCCACACCTTCGCGCCGGAGGCCATACCCCACATTCCGCGCAACGCTCATATGCGGGAAGAGCGCATAGGACTGGAACATCATGTTGGTGGGGCGCTCGAAGGCCGGCACGCCGGCCATGTCCTGACCGTCGATCTCGACCCGACCCTCGGTGGGGGTCTCGAACCCCGCCAGCATCCGCAGCAGCGTCGACTTACCGCAGCCCGAGCCGCCGAGAAGGCAGAAGATCTCACCCCGCCAAATCTCGAGGGAGACGGCGTCGACCGCCGCCATCTCCCCGAACCGTTTGACGAGCCCTTCGATCTTGACGAAGGGCTCGCTCTCGCGCGTCCGCCAGGGCCGGCGCACCGCAGCGCAGTTGGGGTCGGCGCCGGGGCGGTCGTCCTTCACTGACCGGTCTTCACGCGCGTCCAAAGCCGCGTCACCACCCGGTCGGTTCGGCTGCCATAGACAGTGGATGGCCAGAGACGCTCGCGCACCTCCTCGGACGGGAAGATCGCCGGGTCGGACTTCACTTCGTCGTCGACGAGCGGCATCGACGCGGAATTGGCGTTCGCGTACCAGACATAGTTGGTGATGTCGGCCGTGATCTGCGCGTCCATGACGAAGTTGATGAAGGCATGCGCCGCCTCCGGGTTCGGCGCATCAACCGGGATGGCCAGCATGTCGAACCACTGCAGCGCGCCCTCGTTCGGGATCGAGTAGCCGATTTCAACGCCGTTCCCGGCCTCTTCGGCGCGGGCTTGCGCGATGAAAACGTCACCCGACCAGCCGACGGCCACACATGTGTTGCCGTTCGCGAGATCGGAGATGTATTGGGAGGAGTGGAAGTAGCGCACATGCTCCCGCACGCTCTCCAAAAGTGCCGCGCCCGCTTCGAGATCGGCCTGATCGGTCGAATTTGGGTCGAGGCCCAGATAGTTCATCGCTGCTGGCAGCATCTCGGTCGGCGCATCGAGAAGGCTCACCCCACACTCGGCAAGCTTCGCGATGTTCTCGGGCTCGAAGACCAGCGCCCAGCTGTCAGTGGGCGCGTCCTCACCCAGCGCCTCGGCCACCTTCTCGACATTGTAGCCGATCCCCGTCGTGCCCCACATGTAGATCACGGAGTGCGCGTTCTCTGCGTCATACTTCGCCGCCTGCGCCATCAGCGCCGCGTCCATGTTCGCGAGGTTCGGCAAAAGCGCGGGATCGAGCGGCTGGTAGACCCCGGCAGCGATCTGGCGCTGCAAAAAGTCCGACGTCGGGACCACAAGATCGTAGCCCGAATTGCCGGCGAGGAGCTTCGCCTCCAACACCTCGTTCGAATCGTAGACGTCGTAGTTCACTTCGATGCCGGTCTCGGCGGTGAACTTCTCGATCGTGTCTTCGGCGATGTAGTCCGACCAGTTGTAGATGTTCAGCGTCTGACCCGATGCGGCGCTTGCCGTCATCGCTGCGACGATCACAAGTGTCTGATGTTTCATGTTCATCCCTGTTCGTTCGCCCCCGTCAGAGGCCGAGCCGATCGCGGAGCCCATACCACCAGGAACCCATCACAGAGTATGGCACAGCGAGGGTGCGACCGCCCGGAAACGGAGTTGCCGGAAGCTTGGCAAAGCTGTCGAAGCGCGACAAGTCGCCCGTGATCGCCTCGGCCAGGATACGGCCGAAAAGATGTGCCCCCGTGACCCCGTGCCCCGAATACCCGTGCGCAAAATAGGCAGATCTCCCGATCCGTCCCATCTGCGGCACGCGACTGAACGACAGGGCGAAGCGCCCCGACCACGCGTGATCGATTGCCACCCCTTTCAGAGCGGGGAACACACGCTCGAGATTGGGACGCAGTTTTCCGGCAATGTCGGGGGGATCGGCGCCTCCGTAGACCGTGCCGCCGCCAAAGAGCAATCGCCCATCGGCGGAGAGGCGAAAGTAGTCCAGAATGTAGCGGACATCCTCGACGCACATGTCGGTCGGCAACACCTCCTCCGGCGCGTCGAGCGGTGCGGTGGCAATCATTTGGGTCGAGGCTGGGAGGATCCGCGAGGTGAGTTCGGGGACAAGCCGCCCGAGATAGGCGTTCCCGGCAAGCACCAGTGTTTCGGCCCGAAGACGCCCGCCCGGCGTCCGGATCACAGGTCGCGGCCCTGAAAGCTCGATCTCGGTCGCAGGCGTCCCCTCGTGGATGACGCCGCCAAGCCCCTCGACCGCCGACGCCTCGCCGAGCGCGAGATTGAGCGGGTGGAGGTGGCCGCCCGTCCGATCAAGGAGCCCACCGATATAGGCGCGTGTCCCGACATGGCGGCGGATCTCGTCCGGGCCGAGAAGCTCCAGTCCCTCGAGGCCGAAGCTCTCCCAAAGCGCCTTCTTGGCGGAGAGCTCGGCCATGTGCGCCGGTGTGTAGGCGGCAAAGATGTTGCCGGGTTTCAGGTCACAGGAGATGCCGTAGCGCGCGACCCGCTCCCGGATGAGCGCGCCGCCCTCTGTCACGAGGCCCGCCACGAAGGCCTGCGTCGCTTGGCCGTAGAGCCGCCCGATCTTCTCAAGCGAGGCGTTGAGCCCATGCACGAGCTGCCCGCCGTTTCGTCCGGAGGCGCCGTAGCCCACACGCTCCGCCTCGAGCACAGTGACGCGGTGGCCGGCCTCCGCCAGCGCGAGCGCACATGAGAGGCCGGTGTACCCGGCGCCGATGACGCAGATCGCAGCCTCCACGTCGCCGGCGAGTGCCGGACGGTCGGGGGCAGGGTTTGAGGTTGCAGCATAGTAGGAGGGATGCGGCATCAGACCGTCTCGAGATAAGTCGCGTACTCGTAGTCGGAGACACGAGCGAAGAACCGCGCCCGCTCCTGCCGCTTTGCCTCGGCGAAGAGCGCGACGAACCTCGGATCGAAGATGTCGCCGAGGCTGGTGCCGAAGGCGTCAATCGCGAGCTCCCACACAGAGGTCACGCTCGGCCCGCCCTCAAGCGGGCCGTCCAGAGGGGGCGGCGGCAGTTCGCCCGCGTCCAGGCCTTGAAGGAGTGCGCCGAGAACCGCGGCGAGAACCAAATAAGGGTTGGCGTCGGCCCCAGCGATCCGATGCTCGAGCCGGCGGGAGTATGGTGGCCCGCCCGGCACCCGCACGGCGGCCAGACGGTGGTCATAGCCCCAGACAGCGCGCTTCGGCGCATGGCCGCCGGCATCGATCCGACGGTACGAGTTGAGATGCGGTGCAAAGATCAGCATCGACCCGGCTGCCGCAGAGAGAAGGCCGGCCGCAGCGTGTCTCAGCGCCGCGGTTCCCTCGGCGCCCCCGTCGTCAAAGGTGTTTGTGCCGGCTTCGTCAAGAACGCTCACATGGACATGCATGCCAGACCCCGCCTGGTCCGCATAAGGCTTGGCCATGAAGCTCGCCGCGAGCCCGTGGCGGCGCGCCACGCCTTTCACCAGGATCTTCAGGAGAAGCGTGTCGTCGGCCATCGCCATGACATCGCTGCTGTGCGCGAGGTTGACCTCGAACTGCCCAACGCCGCCTTCCGAGATCGCCGCCTCGACCGCGAGGCCCGCGGCCGTTGCCGTGTCGCTGAGATCGGCGGTGAAGCCCTCGAAATGATCGAGATCCTCAATCGACAAAACACCCTCCGCCAGAAGGGACTTCGCCGTCCGGGGCGAGGGCGGCACAGTCGGGCGGATGGCCTCGGGATCGACCAAATAGAACTCAAGCTCGGTCGCAACGACGGGAAACAGGCCCTGAGATCGGAACCGTCCGAGGACGCGCTTCAAGATCTGACGCGGACAAATCGGGCTCGGACCGCCCCCGGTCTCCTCCATTTCCAGGAGGACCAGCGCCGTCGGGGCGGCAAGCCAATCGATGACCACAGGCGCACGACCCGTCCAAACCCCACGACCATCCGCATCGCCGCCCAGGACACCCGGATTGGTGGCAACGTCCCGTCCCCAGATGTCCTGCGCACTTGCTGAAAGCGGCAGATTGAGACCGGAATCGAGCCCCGTCGCCGCATCCCGCCGCACCCTCTTGCCGCGCAGGCACCCGTTGAGATCAGGCAGCGCCGCTCGAACGGACTTTATGTCCGGGTGCGCCTCCATCCAGTCGGACAGGGTGCTTCGTGCGGCGTCGATACTCATCCCACATCCCTAGCGAGGTGACGGGCGGTCCGACAAGGCTCCCTCGCGAAGGGGATTTGGGGCGCGTACAGGGCGGCACGATTCGCAATTCGTCCAACCGGATGGCGCGTGGGGGCGCGTCACTTTTTTGCTGGCGCTCCGTCGGCGCCGCGTTACGGTCACGGACAATGTCTTACGCGAAGCAGCACTCTGTCCAAACGGCCCCCCGGATCTCCGACGACGTTCGCAAGACCACATGTTACATGTGTGCCTGTCGGTGTGGGATCGACGTGCATCTCAAGAACGGAGCCGTCGCGCATATTGAGGGCAACCGATCGCACCCCAAAAACCGGGGGGTTCTCTGCGCCAAGGGCAGCGCAGGTGTGATGCAGCATTTCTCGCCTGCCCGCCTGCGCGCACCCCTCAAGCGCGTGGGTCCGCGCGGATCGGGAGAGTTCGAGGAGATCTCTTGGGACGAGGCGCTCGAAACCGCGCGGAGCTGGCTTGCGCCCTTGCGGGAGACAGCGCCGGAGAGGCTCGCCTTCTTCACCGGGCGGGACCAAAGCCAGTCGCTGACGTCGTGGTGGGCGCAGCAATTCGGCACGCCGAACTACGCCGCGCATGGCGGGTTTTGCTCCGTCAACATGGCTGCGGGCGGGATCTACACGCTCGGAGGTGCGTTTTGGGAGTTCGGCGCCCCGGATTGGGAGCGGACCGAGCTCTTCCTACTATTCGGCACGGCCGAAGATCACGATTCGAACCCGATCAAAATGGGCCTCGGTCGGCTCAAGGCACGCGGCGCCAAAGTCATCGCGATCAACCCGATCCGCACCGGCTACAACGCAGTCGCGGATGAGTGGGTGGGGATCACGCCCGGCACAGACGGTCTCTTTATTCTGGCCCTTGTCCACGAACTCCTCCGCGCAGGACGGGTCGACCTGGACTATCTCTGCCGGTGGACAAATGCGCCGGTGCTCCTCGACGCGGACGGCCTCTTTGCACGCGACGGCGATGGCAAGGAGCTGGTGCGCGACCGCGAGAGCGGCGCTGTCGTCCCCTTCGACACGCCCGGCATCAAGCCTGCGCTGCACGGCACGGTCGACGGTCTTACCCCGGTCTTCGAGGGCCTGGCACAGCGCTATCTGGCGCCGGAGCACAGCCCCGACGCAGTGGCGGAGCCCTGCGGCGTGCCGGCCGAGACCATCCGCCGGATCGCCGCAGAGCTTGCCCAGGCCGCCTTTGAGAAGAGCTTCGAGGTCAAAACACCCTGGACCGATTTCCGGGGTGAGCGGCACGAGAGCTTCCCCGGCCGCCCCGTTGCGATGCACGCAATGCGCGGCATCTCGGCCCATTCAAACGGGTTTCAGACCACGCGCGCGCTCCACGTGCTGCAACTCCTCCTCGGAACCGTGGAGGCGCCCGGCGGGTTCCGCTTCAAGCCGCCCTATCCAAAACCGGTCAGCGCGCACCCGAAACCCCATGCAAAGGTCACGCCCGGCAAACCGCTCGACGGCCCGCATCTCGGCTATCCGCGTGGGCCGGAGGACCTCCTCCTCCGGGAGGATGGCAGCGCGGCACGGATCGACAAAGCGTATTCCTGGGACGCCCCCCTCGCAGCCCACGGGATGATGCATATGGTCATCTCGAACGCTCATGCAGGCGATCCCTACCCCATCGACACACTGTTTCTCTACATGGCCAACATGGCCTGGAACTCCTCGATGGGGACGGCGCGGGTCATTGAGATGCTGACGGACACCGATGCCGACGGCAGCTACAAGATCCCGCGGATCATCTACGCAGATGCCTATTCTTCGGAGATGGTGGCCTTTGCCGATCTGGTGTTCCCCGACACCACGTACCTCGAGCGTCACGACTGCATCTCTCTTCTCGACCGACCGATTTCCGAGCCCGATCTCGCCGCGGACGCCATCCGCTGGCCGGTGGTGGAGCCCGACCGCAATGTGCGCGGGTTCCAGTCCGCGCTTCTCGATCTCGGTGCGCGCCTCGGCCTGCCCGGGATGACCGCGGAGGATGGCTCGCCTCTCTACTCGGACTATGCCGACTACATCACGCGCCATCTCCGCCGCGCCGATGTCGGCCCGCTCGCGGGGTTTCGGGGAGACGGCACCGCCGATGGTCGGGGCGCCCCCAACCCGGACCAGATTGAGCGCTACAAGGCAAATGGCGGCTTTTGGACCGCCGAAGTTCCAGCCGACGGCCTCTACTTCAAACAGGCCAATGCGTCCTACCAGGCGTGGGCCGCCGAGATGGGCTTCTACGTCTCGGACGCGCCCGAACCCTACCTCTTCCAGCTCTATGCAGAGCCGCTCCGAAAGTTCCAACGTGCCGCAGAAGGCCTCGGCCACAACCAACCGCCTGACCATCTTCGAGCGCGGGTCAGAGAGACCATGGACCCGCTTCCGGTCTGGTATCCGCCGTTTGAAGAAACGGCCATCGATCTCGACGCATACCCCCTCCACGCCATCACGCAGCGCCCGGCGGCCATGTACCACGCATGGGGATCTCAAAACGCGTGGCTGCGCCAGATCCACGGGGAAAACCCGCTCTACATCCCAACGCAGCTTTGGACGGATCTTGGCTTCGAGCGTGGCGATTGGGCCTGGGTCATCTCTCCCCATGGGCGGATCAAGGTTCCAGCCGCACCAATGGGCGCCTTGAACGGCAAAACGGTCTGGACCTGGAACGCAATCGGCAAACGGTCGGGGGCGTGGGCACTTGATCCCGAGGCTCCGGAGGCCCGGCGCGGTTTTCTGCTGAACCACATCATCCACGAGCTCCTGCCCGCCAAGGGCGACGGACATCGATGGGCAAACTCTGACCCGGTGACCGGACAGGCCGCTTGGTACGATCTCCGCGTTCGGATCGAACGTGCAGAGCGCGCCGGGCCACAGTCCCTTCCCGACACGGGACACCAGCAATCGCCCGTCCCGTCCGCGCCCTCGAGGCACACCTTCGGCGAGCGGTCCGAGTGACCGTCGAACGGTGGCCAAGGCTCGGGGACGCGCGGGCACGCCCGCGCCGGCGCGCCAGCGCGCCGCCGCCGGGCCTCCGGCCCGGGTCCCCGTGCCGCCCAGCGCTGCACCCAGCCCCCGCCAGCACCGGAGCTCGCCGATGACATCTTTGCCCGAGCGCACAGAAAAGAGCCTCGGTCTTGTGATCGACCTCGACACCTGTGTTGGCTGCCACGCTTGTGTTGTGTCCTGCAAGGAGTGGAACAGCGCAGCCTACGGTGCACCGCTCGGCGATCTCGACCCTTATGGCGCTGCGCCCGAGGGCGCCTTTCTCAACCGGGTCCACACATATGAGGTCGATCCAGGCCACCAGGCACCACGCGTTGTCCACTTCCCCCGCTCCTGCCTCCATTGCGCCGATGCGCCATGTGTCACCGTATGTCCGACCGGCGCGTCTTGGAAACGTGCCGAGGACGGCATCGTCCTCGTGAACGAGGATGACTGTATGGGATGCGGCCTCTGCGCCTGGGCCTGCCCCTACGGTGCGCGCGAACTCGATCCGATCGAGAACGTGATGAAGAAGTGCACCCTCTGCGTCGACCGAATCGACAACCCGCATCTGCCGGAAGAGGACCGTGTGCCGGCCTGCGTTCGCGCCTGCCCCGCAGGTGCGCGCCACTTCGGCGATCTGTCCGATCCGTCGAGCGCCGTCTCTCAGCTGTCGGAGGCGCGTGGCGGTGTCGCTCTCATGCCCGAACAGGGCACCGCACCAGTGAACCGCTATCTTCCTCCGCGCCCGAAGTCCGACCAGATCGACGTTTTGGGACCCCTCCTGACGCAACTCGAGGAAGAGCCCGGCGGCTTCTTTGGATGGCTCGACCGTACGTTGGAGCGGCTCTGATCGCCATGCACCCCGCGCCCTCTCTCATCGTCTTCACGACGCTCTCAGGCGCAGGGTTCGGGCTGATGATCTGGCTGGGCCTGGCGCCGATGGACGGCGAGATCTGGGTCGCCGCAGTGTTTTCCCTGATCGCCCTCGGTCTCGCCTCCGGCGGCCTTTTGGCGTCGCTTGCGCATCTCGGACGCCCCGAGCGGGCGTGGAAAGCCCTGTCACAATGGCGGAGTTCCTGGCTGAGCCGGGAGGGCATTCTGGCGATCCTGACGGTCGGCCTGTTCTCGCTCTATGCCGGTCTCTGGGTGGCGAGCGGCCGCCCAGCGCCGATCGTCGGGGGACTTGCCTCGGCGGCAGCCTTCGCCACGGTTGTCTCGACCGCGATGATCTATGCATCGTTGAAGAGCATACCGAGGTGGCACAGTCCTTGGACGCCCGCCGTCTTCGTGACATCGGCGCTCGCGGGCGGCGCCCTTCTCTCCGGCCAGGTGCTGGCAGCCCTCTTTCTCACGGCAGGACTGGCACTGATCCAAGTGGCGGCCTGGCGCTGGGGGGACGGCGCATTTGCGCGGGCGGGGTCAAGCCGGTCGACAGCCACCGGCCTCGCCGGGCGCGGCGAGGTCCGCCAGCTCGAGCCGCCGCACACAGGGTCGAACTACCTCCTGCGGGAGATGGTTCACGTCGTGGGGCGGCGTCACAGCCGCCGCTTGCGCGTGATTGCGCTCGTCTTGGTCGCGGGTCTCCCGCTGACGTTTGGGCTTCTGTTCACGGTCGGCCATGGCCTTGGCGCGCTCCTGGTGGTCTCGCACCTGACCGGGGTTGTGATCCTGCGCTGGCTGTTCTTCGCTGAGGCTGAACATGTGGTGGGGCTTTACTACGGCGCGCGGTGAGGCGCGCCCGGCCCGGCCTCCGCACCGATGAAGCCGGCGATCTGGTCGATATGGGTCGATGTCAGCGGTTTGTGAAACAAGTCCCGCACGGCGCCGAAGCGCTGAGCGCGGACAACGTCCCCTGGATCGAGCGACGTCGTCAACATGATGATCACCATGCTTGCAAAGTCGGGCCCGAGGCGTTCGGTGGCGACCTCCAGGAACTCAAACCCGTTCATGCGCGGCATGTTGATGTCGAGGAGGATCACATCGACCGGGCCCGCCCCCTCTTCGTTGAGATGGTCGAGCGCTTCTTGGCCGGAAAGGCAGGAGATCATGTCGTCCACCCGACCGCTCCGCTCGACGATGCGCCGGTAGAGACGCTGATCGATCGCATTGTCGTCGACGACCATCAGGCGCCCGATTCGACCGGCCATCACACACCCTCCGCACGCAGCCAAACCGTCACATGTGTCCCCTGTCCTGGCACAGAATGCGCGCCGAGAAAGCCGCCATGGTTTGCCGCGATCCGACGACAGAGCGGCAAGCCGAGACCCGATCCCGCTTGCCCAGGCTCCATCCGTTTGAAGACGCGGAACATCTCATCGATGCTCTCCGGGGGAATGCCTTTGCCCGTGTCGATGATCTCGATCCCTCGAAGGCCCGGCCTGTCAGGACTTATCGTGCGCACTGTGACCGACAATTGGGCATCGTCGCGCGCGTTTTGGAGCGCATTGCCAATCAGATCGATGAAGAGGCGCCGCAGTTGAGCGCGGTCCCCCACAATGGTCGGCAGCGCCCCAATTCGGATCGTTGCGCCAACGTCGACGATCTGGCGCGAGAGGACGGAGACCGCCTCAGCCGCAAGATCCGACAGCGCGACACGGACAGGGTCCGACGCAGAGCCGTGGAGGTCCGCGAAGGCTGCCACATCGTTGATCAGGCCCTGCATGTTTCCGATCACCCTCTGTGCCTCGGTGACCATGTCGCGGACATCCGCGTCTTCGTCCGGCGAGAGCATCTCGGAGATCTCGTTGCACAGCAGCTCAAGCGTGTTGGTCGGCGCCTTCAGATCGTGGGAGAGCGCATAGGCGAAGCGCGCGAGATCGTCGCGCGCCTCATTGAGCCTGCGCGTCTCAGCCGTTCGGAGGGTCTCTATCGCCCGCTGCGCAGACTGGTCCTCCAAAAGACAGAGAACGCGGCGGGCTCGGCCCGGGGTCGCACCCCGAACGGCCACCCCGCGGCAACGGAACCATACCAACCGGCCGGACCGATCGCGGATCCTGAGTTGGCAGTCGACCGGGCGCGCGGGCGCGGCGAGATGCGCTTCGGTCGCTTGAATGAAGCTCTCGAAATCCTCGAGAACGATCCGCTCCACGCAGGTGTGATACTGTGCACTGCGCGGCAGACCCTCCAAGCCGAAGCGGCGCCGGGCGGCCAGACTGATCCAGCTGGCCTCCGGTAGATCGAGGTCGATCACCCAAAGATGGTCAAATCCAAGTTGGCGAAGGCAGCTGAGTGCCGTGCGGTCCAAGCGGACAGGCCGCGGCCCCGTCGGGACGGCTTCAATCTCCTCAAACTCACGCACGGCCGGTCGCTGCACCATCGCCTCCGCTCCTGCACCCGACGAAACTCTGGGCATGTATGCTTAACAACACACTAACGAGGCGCCCTCTCAGGAGGTCAGGATCAAGGTCAATGCACCGACCAGGACAAGGGTGATGCCAAGTGCCTCACGCGCCGTCAGCCGCTCACCGAAGACCAGGATTGAGGTCAGCGTGTTGAAGACAATCTCAACTTGGCCGAGCGCCTTCACCCAAGCCGCGTTCACAAGTGCGAAGGCCGAAAACCAGCCGAACGAGCCAAGCGCACTAAAGAGCCCCACAAGCGCCGTCCGCCGCCACCCTGAGACGACCCGCTGAACCTGCCCAGGCTCCCGCCAGACCAGCCAAAGCGCCATCAGAACGCTTTGCAGCAACGTCACCATCGCAAGGACCACGGCCGCGCGGGTGTAGAAGCTGCCATGGCTGAGCGAGAGGGCGGCCCCCCGGTACCCGACCGACGACATCGAGAATATCGCGCCGGCAAGGATCCCGAGGCCGGCCGCCCGGCTGAGCATGCCCTGGATCCACTGAACACCCGGGGGCGCGGACATCACGGCGACACCTGCAACGGTGATCAGGATTGCACCTTGGGCGGCTGGGGTCAGCCACTCCCCCAGGAGCAGAGCGGAGAGGAGCGCGGTCGTGACCGTCTCGGTTTTGGAGAATGTCAGACCGACCGCAAAGTTCCTGAGGCTGAACAGGTGCACCACGAGGGCGGTCGCAAGGATCTGGGCGATGCCGCCTGAAACGGCGAACGCCCAGAAGACCGGCGGCATCTCGGGCCATCCGGCCCCCCTCGTGAGCGCGAAGGCCAGCACAAGCGCGAGCGGTGCGGCGAAGAGGAACCGCGCAAACGTCACCCCGAGCGTCGACAGTGTTCCGGTGAGCTGCTTTTGCAGAAGAAACCGGATGTTCTGAAAGAACGCGGCGGAGAGAGTGATCGGGATCCAAATCTCCATGCCGCGCCCCTCTCGTCCCGCCAGCCCCTCTTGGCACGTTGGGGACCGGCGGAAAAGCGGGCTTTGGCTCAGCCCAGGAGGCGCAGCGCCGGTCCCGGACCCACCAGCTCCGCCGGCGGGGTCAGGTCCCAGAGATCGGAGAGGATCGCGCTGTAAAGCTGCCGGTAGTCGGTGGTGTAGACCAGATCGTCCTCGACCAGCCGACCGAGATCGGGCCGCGCGCCGGCGAACCCGCCCCGGACCGCTCCTCCCGCGACAAAGACAGGCGCCGCTGTGCCGTGGTCCGTGCCACCCGAGGCGTTCTCCCGCGCGGTCCGTCCGAACTCGGAATACGTGACAACGGTGATCCGGTCCCACAGGCCCGCCGCCTGCATGACAGACGCAAAGGCCCCGATCGCCGCCGAGAGGTCGCCCAGAAGCCAGGAGTGCTGGTCCGGCTGCCCCTGGTGCGTGTCATAACCATCCTGGACGACCTTCAGAACCGGCACCTCGACGCCCGCGTCGAGAAGGCGGGCGACGCTCTGCAATTGCTGAGCGATGTCGCTCTCGGGGAAGGTCCAGCGGGGCCGCCGGCTTTGCTCGAGCCTCGTTCGGATCCGATCTCCCGTGACGCCCGCGCTCTCATAAGTGGCCAGCACATGGTCGAGGGGGCTCCGGCTGCCGGCGGGACGGACGGCATGTCCGCCGCCCGGCAGGTTCTCGAGCGTCTCCAGGAACATCTCCTCATCGCGCATCGCCGTGAACCGCCCGGCCCCCGACAGCGGGCCCATGTCACCGCCGAGCACGACACCGTCGGCATCGCCCGACGCTGTCCTCCGGCCATCGTCGAATGCGGTTGAGATCCAGCCCTGCCGGTCGACGCTCGCCGCACCCTGCCCCGCGTTCCAGATCTCAATCGAGCGGAAATGGGAGCGGTTGGGGTTCGGGTAGCCGACACCCTCGACGATGCCGAGTTCGCCCCGCTCCCAGAGGTCGGCCATGGCGCGCATTTCCGGGTGAAGGCCAGTATCGGCGTCGAGGCGCAGGGTCTCGTCGCGCGCAAGTCCAATTTCGGGGCGGAGCCCGCGATAGGCCGGGTCGGTCACCGGCACGACGGTGTTCAGGCCGTCATTTCCCCCGGCGAGCTCAACAAGGACCAGAATGCCGCCAGAGCCGGGCGGCTGGCCCGCGGCCTGAACGAACCCCGGCAGGCCGAGGCTCGGGAGGGCCGCGGCGCCGACGCCGAGCGCAGAGAGAAACCGGCGGCGGGAGAGGGTGAGAGCATCGGTCATTGTCGAACCTCCTCGGGTCGCGGATCAGTTGACTTGGTAGTGGGGGTGCAGAACGAGCGCGCGCAGGAGCGCTGCCGGATCGTCCTCGACCATCGAGATGCGCCGCCCCTCCGCCTCCGGCGGCAAAGCAAGAAGTGCCGTCGTCGCCCGGTCGCTTGCCAAAAAGCCCGGGACTGCCGCCAGCCACTCCGCCGCTGAGCCGTAGACCACTGCAGGAACACCGGCATAGGAGAGCGCGGCCTCCCGCTCCTCAAAAAGCGCGTCGTACTCATCCTCTGAGAGCGGACCCGCGGTAAGGGAACCGCCGAGGCCGAGCCTGTTAGGCGCGCTCAACGCAAGATGGAGTGCACCCGGCGCCGCGCCGATCGCGTCTGCCACCCCCGTTTCAAGGCTACGTGCAAGCGACAGAAACTCGGCAGGTGCAATCGGGTCGAGCCCTTCGTCCTCCCGACGCCGCCGATCCCACATCGGTTGATCGACGGTCGTCTCGATCAATGCCGGGAGGTGGGTCACGAGCAAACGGATCAGGGCGGCATCCCCACCGTCTGTCTCACTGACGGCGTCGCCGAGCTCCTGGTCCGCCTCGATATGGGCCCATCCGCCCTCGGCCCACGGCCAGGAGGCGAGGCACGCGCAGTCGCCGAGGAAGATGGAAAGGGCTGGCGGGCGCTCCTCCTCCCCTTCGAGCCACAGCGTGATCGACCGGACGTTCCGGCCCCCGAAACCCACGTCAAAGAGGGTGAGGAGCGCGCCGGCTCCCTCCTCCCACACCTCCGCCTCGCGGAGGAACACCTGGCCGACGCGGAGGTCCTTCGCGCCGATTGTGCGGGCGGGCGCCGCGTCGGTGACGTCAGACGCCATCATCCCGCGGGCCAGCCTGTCGGCCTCCATCTCCCACTCCAAAAGGTGGGTGAGGAGGGTGGCGCGCGCGGCGACGGTCGCATCCGTGATCCAGGCGGTGCCTTCGGGCCAGCCGCCCACGTTGGGCGGGAAAAAGAGCTCCTGACCCAACTCCCCCAAGATCCAGACCGCGTCCCCAAGATCGGGAACGCGGATCCCGAGGGTGCGCACTGTGCCGACAAACAGCTCCACCGGATCCTTGATCAGCCGCCCGCGGTTCGTTGGATCCCAGAACGCCTCAGAGAGGAACAGCGCCTCGAGAAGCGGGCTGAGTTCCAGATCGGCGGCGTGCCAAAGTGCCGTGAGGCGCGCGATCTCTTGCGGGTCGGGGGAGTCCGACACGAACTCCCGCCAGAGCTTTTCCACCACATAGGGGCCGAAGGCCGGGTGCGAGAGCACGATCCGCGCCAGATCATCAGGACCGTGCCGGCCGCTCTGCCCGAGGATGATCTTGCGGCCGTGGTCGTGGAGCTCCGCGTGGAACGCAAACCCCTGACCGGAAAGCTCGGCGATGCCCTGACCTGTCAGAGCGCGCGCAGCCTCGACAACGTCCGCTTCGGTGTAGCCCCGCCCCTCGCCGAGCGTGAACAGCTCAAGATACTCCCGACCCAAGTTCTCATTCGGCGCATCGGCCGCGTTGTCGGTGTTGGTGAGCCAAACCAGGAGCGCGGGATCTTCAAGGATCTCCGTTGCCAGATCGGCGAAGCTCCCCGCGGCATGGCGGCGGAGGAGCGCGTTTTGCGCGGCCATCCAGTGCCCCACCTCGACCCCCGCAAAGGAGGTCGCGAAGTGATCGTGCCAGAAGAGCGTCAATCGCTCGGTCAGGGGCGAGGGCGTTGCGATCATTTCGGCGAGCCACCATTGCTGAAGGCTCCCCATCTCGATCTCCCGGTTGGCGGCGAAGAGCTCCTCCGCCGTCTGTCCGAGAGTCCAGATTTCCTCGTAGGGGTAGAGCCAATCCTCGGTCCAGGCGGGCATTGGAACAGAGGGCGCCTCCCTTACACCGTCGAGGAGACGGGCGACCGCCTCCTCCGCGGACAACCCGGCGAAGGCCTCAATCTCGTGGGGCGCCGCACCGAAGCCGGTGCGAGAGAGGAGATGGCGCGCTTCGGACAGCGTCAGGGCGTCGGGCGCCGCCGCACCGGCGCTTGCGAGGCTGAGAAACAGGGCCGTGGCCGGCCGGATCAAGGTCATCGCGGTCTCCATCCTGTGGCGACGCCCCGCGGGCGCCTTGCCAAAGGAGTATCAGGATCAGCCCGCGGGCTCGGTTACATGACCCGTCCGAAACCGTTACGATTCTGTATGAAACCGGATGCTGAAGACCGCACCCGGCTGATCCGAGAGGAGCGTGACCTCCGCCCCATGAAGATCGGCAATCGCCTTGACAAGCGCGAGACCAAGGCCGTTGCCAGGTCGAGAGCGGCTGGCATCGCCGCGAAAAAACCGCTCGAAGATGCGTGCCGCGAGTGGCGGCGGGATCCCCGGCCCGTCATCGCCGATCCGCAGAACACCCGCCTCCACCGCCACATGCACCTGCGCCGCGTCCCGTGCATGCTCCAGGGCGTTGTCGAGCAGGTTGGAGGTCAACTGTTCCAAAAGCTCGCGATCGCCGTTCACCCGAACACCCGGTGCGATCTCGGTTCTCAGCGTCTTGTCCGCATCCTCGAACGCGGGCGCATAGGCCTCCGCCAGACGCGCCGCGAGGTTCGAAAGATCAACCTCCACAAACCCGGCCCGGCGCTTCCCCGCTTCGATCTCGCCAAGGCGCAGAAGCGCATCGAAAATCCTGAGAAGCTGTGCCAGGCGGGCCTCCGCGACGTCGACATGGCCAAGCACAGCCTCCATGTTCGCGCTGTCGCGGCGGATGAGCTCCAAACGTCCACCGATGTTAGCGAGCGGCGTTTTGAGATCATGAGCAACGCCGACTGTAACCCCCTCGATATTGCGTGTGAGCCCCTCAATCTGGTCGAGCATGGCGTTGATCCCGACCGCAAGCCTGTCGAACTCATCGCCTGACCCGCCCGAAGGCGCGCGCTCGGACAAGCGCCCCCGGGCCACGGTCTCAGCGGTCGCTGTGATGGGGGCAAGCCGGCGATGGACGCTGCGTGCCATCCAGATGCCCGTGACGAGGGAGAGCGGCAGCGCAATCGCAAGGAGGAGGAGCGAGCCGGTTGTCGCGAACTCCCGGATGTCGTCTGCGCGCTCCGGCAAAAACCGCGCGACCGTCACGCTCTCCCCGCCCCTGAGCGGCACGAAGAGCGCGCGCACCGGAATGTCGATCTCCGGGTGATCGAGAGTGACAATGGCGAGCCCATCATCGGCGAAGAGGCCCGGGTACCCGGCCACCGGCTCGAACCCGGCGTCGCGCAAGACGAGGATGTCGCCGCCCTCTTCCAGCACTTCATAGACTGCGGCCGCATCCCAGATCGGGCGACCGTCCCAGGCGATCTCCCACGCAACGGCGTCGGTCCCGTCGGCGTAGTAGACCTCCTCCGCGAAGGCGGCCACCTCCTGAAGGCGCGCGGTCTCCGCCCGCTCGAGTTGCCAGAGAGCGGCCCATGCCGTCCCCCAAAGGAGACCAAGACCCACCGCCACGCAGACAGCGGCCGCGCTGAGCGCGATCTGGAAGACCCGCGTCCGCAGGACCACGTCAAGACGGGGCGAGGACATAGCCAACCCCCCGCACAGTCTGAATGAGATCACGCGCAAACGGCTTGTCGAGCTTGGCGCGGAGCCGGCTCATATGGGTCTGCACGAGGCTTGTCTTCGGGTCGAAGGTCAGCCCCCAGACCTTCTCGAGCAACATGGTCCGCGTGACGACCTCGCCCGGGTGCTGCATCAGCTGGTCCAGAAGCTTGAATTCCGTCGGCGACAGCTCGAGCGTCACGTCACCGCGCCGCGCTGCGTGCGCAACCCTGTCGAGCACCAGCTCCCCCACTTCGATCACCGTCGCTTCAGCCACCAGCGGCGGGCGCCGCGCGAGGGAGCGGAGACGCGCCGCAAGCTCGGAGAGCGCAAAGGGCTTGCCGAGATAGTCGTCCGCCCCGGCATTGAGCCCCGCGACCCGATCATCAAGCCCCGCGCGCGCGGTCAGCATCAAGACCGGCACCGATATCCCCGCACCCCGGAGCAGCGTCAGCGCCGCGATCCCGTCCATGCCGGGCAACATCCGGTCGAGGATCACCGCGTCGAACCGACCGGCCGAGAGCGTCAGCAGCGCCGGACCCGCCTCCGGATGGTGGACAACCGTCCATCCCATCTCGCCAAGGCCGCGCCCGATAAAGCGCGCAGTCTCCGCATCGTCCTCGATCAGCAATATCTGCACGCAGCCCCGCCGGTTCTGTGACATCGGCAGGACACGTACGCCACCGCGCACGAAAGGTCGACGGGGTCAAAGACGAGACCCTGCCGCTGGACAGGGTCTCATGCACAGATCAGTCGGGATAGGACGCCAGTCCATGTGCGTGACCCAGCCCACTCTTAGGCTCGCCACGCCCTTGCCTTGCCGCGCTGCCACTGGGCCAAAGCCCGGTCGCTCATTCGCCCCTATCTGGCGCTTGCCCGGTGAGCCGTGGTTATCCTCGCGCTGTGAGGTTTTCCGGGCTGTTCAAAAGTTTGGTCATGAGAAGACCTCCTTTCTCACATGCATGCACATAGGAACGGCGACCTCCAAGCACAACCGAAAGTCAGCTGCAGTCCGGGTTCCGCGGCTCGCCCTTATGGTCGAAATACACGAGCTCGATGAAGCGGCGGCGTGAGAGAACCTCACGCCAGTCGAGATCCGCTGTTGGATCGGCGAGGTTGAAGATCTCGTCGACGGTAAAGCCCTGATCTGCAAACTCCCGGATCTGGGCGCTGACGCGGTCGAGCTCCTCGAGGGTCGACAAGACATCGGCGCGCGTCGCAATCGGTCCGTGACCCGGGATGATCGTCGTCTCCTCATCCGCCAAGTCTGCCAAGGTCTGAAGCGCTTCGACCATCTTCGTCACGCTCCCACCGTTGTGCAGATCGATGAACGGGAACTCCTCGTGGAAGAAGATGTCTCCAGCGGCAATCACGTTCGCCTCTCGGAACCGCACGACCAGGTCGCCCGAGGTGTGGCCGCCGTCGACATGGCGGATCTCCACGACCTCGCCGCTTGCAAGCTCCAAATCCATGTCATCATGGAGGACTGTCAGCGAACTGTCGGGGAGGTCGTTGGCCCAGCTCGGATCGGGCCGGATCGCGAAGTCGAAATCGGTGCAACGGTCTGGGTCGCGGAGGTCCGAGAGCGCCTCCTCGTGGAGGATGATCTGATACCCCAAATCGTCGATCGCCTCGCCGAGCGCCCGGCCGTGATGGTCGATATGCGCGTGCGTGAGGATCAGATGGCGGCGCAGATCCCCGGCGTTCGCGCCGACGAGGCGCGCTTCGGCGATCAACAAGCATAGGCGCTTTTGGGCCGCAAGCGGCGGCCGCCCGCGCGACTCAGTCCCTTCGAAGTCGATGAGCACGGCATCCTCCTCGTCGGCATAGATCACCAGATTGGAGGTCGGTTGCGGCGCACCGATCACAAGGAATGTCTCACCGATCGGCGTCGTCATGTCCGCGCAGGAGGCGAACGCTGCGCCGGGCACAAGCAGCGCCGCGAGAGCGAGGGGAAGAAAGTGTCGGGTCATAGCAATCTCTTTCCGTCCTAAGGTCATATCGAACTCTCCCGGACATCGCCGAGCCGGGCAAGTGCACGTTCCGCGCGCTGAACGAGGGCTCTCGCCCCTTGCCGCTCCGCGAGGTCCATCGCGCGACGATAGGTGTCCTGCGCATCACCTGCGGGTGCAAGCAGATCCTCCTCGGTGAGGCGTCCTTTGAGGCGCAACAGCTCCGGCGCCCAGTGCTCACCCGCGCTCCGACGCTCTCCTTCGGCAAGGAGGCGGCGCGCATCGTCTGGCCATCCCGCCGCCATCGCAGCCCGCGCGGCCCAGGCACGGAGCCAGCCGAGCCCGAGATGCGCACCGGTTCGCTCAAGCTCCGCCACTGCGCGCTCGATCCGGAGGAGCGCTTCGGCCGGGTCCTGTCCCTCTGCCGCCGCCGCCCCGGCGAGACCCTCGGCCCATACGCCGAGATACCCGTAGCCATGGGCCGCGGCATGAGCGTCGAGCGCGCGCGCCTCCTCGGCCGCCACGTCGTAGGCGCCATCGGCCAAATGGATCCAGGCCGACCACTGGAGCGCGATGCCCAGCGTGAAAGGCTGGTGGAGCATACGCGCCATCGCCATGGTGTCTTCGATCAAGGCGAGACCCTCGAACCGCGCGCCGAGACACCACCGCGTCCATCCGAGATGGAGCTGCGCAAAGGCCGTCGGGTCGATCTGGCTCGACAGCTTGTCGCTGTGCCCGTCCATTGAGCGGCTGAGCGCAATCGAGGCCGAGAGCTCGGCCTCCGCTTCGGCGTAGTGCCCCTGCCAGAAGACCGAGGAGCCGAGCATGTAGCGCCCCATCATCTCGAAGCTGGGGTCGTCATGGGTCGTCCCGAGCGCGATCACACCATGCGAAAGCTCAACCGAGCGCTGAAGATCGCCGCGGATGTAAAGGCAGCTGTTGAGCCCGCGGTAGCAGTCGAGGAGACGCGGGTCCGGCCCCTCCTCGCCGATGATGTGCATCGCGTTGGTGAAAGCTTGCTCCACTTCCGGCGCGGCAAAACCCTCCACAGCACGGTGCGCTGCGCCGAGGGCGATCCGAAGATCCCCCTCCAGGCCGCGGCGGCGGTCACCCACCTCGACACTTTCCACCATGCGAAGCCCGTTCTGAAGATGGCGGAGTGCCTCCACATTGGCCGATCGATCGAGCGCGTTGAGACCGGCGACATGCCAGTACCGCGCCGCCTCCGGCGGCTTCCCGGCCTGGGCATAGTGATGCGCGATCAACTCGGGCGGCGTGCCCGAGGGACGGTCCGCGAGCGTAGAGGCCCACAGGAAGTGGAGCCGCCGGCGGTCGGCAATCAGGAGGCTGTCATAAGCCGCGTCCTGGATCAGCGCATGACGGAAGCGGTAGCGCCCCCCATCGGCGCCGCTCACCGGGGCGGCAAGCTCTGACTGGGCCAGCACAACGAGCCCGGCATCGAGCGCGTCGGCTGCACTCTCGGACAAGACGCTGAGATCGCTCGCCGAGAACTCCCGCCCGATGACCGCACCGATCTGCGCAACTTCTGCGGCCGGTCCCAACTGGTCGATCCGAGCACGCAGATGATCGCGCAGCGTGTCGGGCACCGAAACCGCGTCAAGCGCGTCGGGATCGGCGGCACCGACCGCCTTGGTCAGCTCTTCGACAAAGAGCGGGATGCCGTCGGCCTTTTGGACAATCAGATCGTAGACCGGCCGTGCAAGCCGACCCTCCGACAGCGAGAGCGCAAGCGTCCGGGACTGGCGTGTGTCAAGCCGGTCGAGCTCGATCTGCGCGACCTTGCCGGCGAGCGCCCAATCCTCCGCGACATCCGGTCGGGCCGTGACCAAAAGGAGGATCGGCGCATCCGCGATGCGCTCGGAGAACTCCCGCAAGAACGCGAGCGTCGTCGGGTCCGCCCAGTGCAGGTCTTCGATCAGGACGGTCGCCGGTCCGTCCGATGCGGCCTCTAGCAGGTAGGCGGTGATCGCTTCGAGCGCTGCCTGTCGGCGCTGCTCGGGCGAAAGCTCTGCGCCGGCGAGCGTCTCAGCGTCGGGTGGGTCTAGATAGTGGACGAGCATCCGCGCATGCTCGGCCGCGTCGGGCGCGCTGCCCATCAGCTCTCCAACTCGGTCGAGCGCCTCCGCCGCCACCGCTCCCGCCGAGAGACCGGCCTCCACAGTGACATGATCGAGCATCGGGCGGAGCGGAGTGTCGGCGTGGTGCGCCGCGCATTGCATCGTCTTGATTGCCGCTGGCGGCGGGTCAAGCGTGTCGAGAAAGCTCCGAGCGAGGCGCGACTTGCCGATCCCCGCTTCGCCGTGGAGGAGCGCGATCCGCCCATGACCGTCGCGCACATCCTCCCAGATCGCACTCAAACGGGCGGTCTCCGCCTGTCGTCCAACAAGGGGCGACAGGCCGAGCGCCTCGCGCGCCGCCGAGAACCGGGTGGCGGCCGCGTTGGCGGACGCGACCCGCCAAAGCTGCACGCGGGTTTGCATCCCCTTCAGATCATGCGCACCGCAATCGTCGAGCTTGAAGGAGGCGCCGAGGAGACGCTTGGTGCTGTCGGCGATCACCACCTCGCCGGGTCGGGCAAAGGACTCTATCCGTGCCGCAATGTTCGGTGTCTCGCCGACGACGAGCGTGGTGTCCGGCACCACATCATGCCAATGCGTTCCAACCACGACCAGCCCGCTCGCCATGCCGATCCGCACGGCGAGCCGCTCCCCCTCTACGTCCATCTGGCCGACCTCGTTCGCGAGCTCGATCGCCGCATGGACGGCGCGCACGGCATCGTCTTCGTGGGCGCGCGGGTATCCGAAGTAGATGACGAGCCCGTCGCCCTGCACCTGCGCCAGCCGGCCGCCATGCGCCTCCAGCACGCGGAGGCTCGTCAGCACGTAGCGCTGCATGGCAATGTCGACTTGCTCGGGATCGAGCCGGACCGACATGGCTGTCGACCCCACAAGGTCACTGAAGACAACGGTCATGTGCCGCCGCTCCGCCTGCTGGTTGGAGAGCGCCAGCGCCCGGCGCCGCCCTCCTTGCGCCGCGATCGCCTGCAGAAGCCGCTTGCGGTGCCCCACGGACCCGACGCCCATGGCGCTCAAATCCGCGTCACTCAGGCTCGACAGGAGGTCGAGGTCGATGTCGTGATCGGTGAAACACGCGAGGTAGCGCGACAAACCCAATTCCGCCAACCAAGACCCTATGTCGGCCACACTCGCCCCCAATTACCCCAATTATCACAGGATCGTGCGTCTGATGCATCACTTGGTCAAGTATAGGTGGCATTCAGCCTGCCAAACTCTCGACATAGATGGAAAACCGTGGTCCAGTCGGGTGCGATTTCATCAACTTAACACGCATAGCGCGAGTAGACTGTGAGGGGTCGGCGATGGCCGAGACATTCGAGAACGAAAACGAATTTCTCCACGATATCTTTTTGGTCCATGAGACGGAGAAGTGGATCTACCACTTTCGTCGGCACGGGGGCGACGATGAACTCGAGGAGATGGCGCGCCCGCTGCGCCTTGACGCAAAAATCGCGGTCACTCGGGAAGAACGCGATGAGGTCCGGGCAAAGTTTGCCGACAACACGGCAACCTCCGAGGATGAGGACACGCTCCGCCTTCTCGACAATCGCCTGACGCGTCTGCGCCTCAAGCAAGAGTTGGTTGAACGCTACTTGGCCAACGGCACGGCGGTTCAGGTGATCCCGCGAGACTCAGTGATCCGGAGCACCAACGGCACCTGCTATGTGATCAACCTGGCCGCGCTGCAGCCCGATCGCCGCTGGCACGACACCTCGCACCGCCAAAAACAGCAGGATGAGTGGCGGCATTACCTGCAAACGGGTCTGAACGAGAGTTCGGACGACGACGACAAGTTCTTCTTCCGCGAAGCGATGCAGCTCCTCGATGAGGCGATCGCCCGGGATGCCGAAGAACTCGGCGAGGGCTGATGCCCCGCGCGGGGAAACCCGCGCGCCGCTGCCGTCGCTCCGAACAGGCCTGATCACCGGTGAAGCCGGCTCGGCCCTTGCGGCTGATGGGCGGGCACTCACCGCACGCGACATGCGCGCTTGGCTTGAGGGTCTGATCGCGCCCCTCGGGATCACGCGACTTGCAGATGTCACGGGTCTCGACACGGTCGGCATGCCCGTCGTCACAGTCTGCAGACCGGCCGCGCGGGCGCATATCGTGTCCCAGGGGAAAGGGGCAATGCGGCTCGAGGCGGAGGTCTCCGGCATTCTCGAGGCCGCAGAGGCCTATCATGCTGAGCGAATCACAGCGCCCCTCCGCTATGCGACGCTGAAGGAACTCTCGGCCGAGGTGCCGGTGGCCGCGGTGCACGCTCTGCCGCGTCTTGGCACTGAGTTGTTCCATCCCGAACGTCGGATCCTGTGGATCGAGGCCATCGGTCTGCACGACCACGCGCCGGCATGGTTGCCCTATGCCTCGGTCCACCTCGACTTCACGCTCCCTCTGCCGCCTGGGTCCGGCTCGTTTCCGACCTCCTCGACGGGGCTCGCGGCCGGGGCAACCTGGGCCGATGCGATCGCCCATGGGCTCGCGGAAGGGATAGAGCGGGACGCTGAAGCGATTTTCGCCGCAACGGATGGATGGCGCGATCCGTCTCGACGGATCGACTTCGCCGGGCTCGACGGTCCCGCCGCCGAGCTGCTGTCGCAGATCGGCGCGGCGGGTCTCGGCGTGGCGGCCTGGTGGACGACGCGCGACATCGATGTGCCCGCCGTCCATGCCCTCGTCTTCGAGCATCCCGGTGCCGGCGGCCCGGCGCGGCGTCCGAGCGGGGGCTCCGGCGCGCACCCAGATCCCGAGACAGCCCTCGCCCGCGCCATCGCCGAGGCGCTGCAAAGTCGCCTCACGATGATCAGCGGTGTGCGCGAGGACAATGACCGCGCCCATTACGCATCGCTTGAGGCCGAAGGGTACGCAGCCATGATTGCAACCATCGAGGAGATGCCGGCCGAGGCCAGACTGGCTGGTCCGCGCGCCCCGCAAAGCGGCGCGGACACCTCCACATGGCTCCGCGCGCGTTTGGCCGCGGCCGGCTACCGCAAGTCCTATGCGGTCGATCTCTCGCGGCCGGAGATCGGTCTGCCCGTGGTGCGCGTTGTGATCCCGGGGCTCGAAGGGCCGCATGACGTGCCGGGGATCCTTCCTGGAATGCGCATCCGCAGGGCGCAAGCGGCGCGGGGTCGCCATGGGTGAGATCGTCGTATTCGCAGGACCGACCATCTCGGAAGACGCGCCGGAGATTGCCGACTGCGATCTCCTCTTCGTGCCGCCGGCTGCGCAAGGCGACATCTACGCAGTCACCCGACACAAACCATGGGGCATCGTGCTGATCGACGGGCATTTCGACTGGGTGCCGGCCCCCTGGCACAGAGAGATCCTCTGGGCGATCAGCCTTGGCATCCATGTCTTCGGGGCGGCGAGCATCGGCGCGCTGCGTGCGGCGGACCTCGATGGCCACGGGATGATCGGCGTCGGCGCGATCTATGACGGGTTTGCCACCGGCCGGCTCACCGACGACGATGAGGTGGCTGTGCTCCACGGCCCACGCGAGCTGGACTACCCGCCGCTCTCCGAGGCCATGGTCAACATCCGCGCCTCTCTCGAGGCCGCCGCTGAGGCCGGCGTGCTGCCGCTCGCGGCCGCAGAGGCCCTGACCGCGCAGGCGAAAGCGCTGCCGTACCGGGCGCGAACGGCCGAAGCGGTTTTTGCGGCCGCTGACGAGATGCTCCCGGACCCGGAGCCGCTCCGGAGCTGGTGGGCAACCAGTGCCATCGATCAGAAGCGCAGCGACGCCGTTCTGGCCCTTCGAGAGGCGCATCACCGCCGGGCACGAGCAGAGCCGCCGCCGCCGCCGGCGCTCGTTTTTCAGCCGACCGACACCTGGGCCACGCTTGTCGCTGACGTGGAGGATGGCCCCCGCGACATTCACCTTTAGGGAGTTTGCAATGAGCATCCGACAGTCGAGTCCTCTTATTGCCCTCAACTCACGCTTTGACGGACCGGTCGTGGGCTTTCCACAACGGGTGTCGACGTTTGCACTCCGGCTGCCGGGCGATGTCGCCATGCTTCTTGGTGCCGCGCGCGCGCATCGGCTTGGCATCACGGGTCAGGGGATCCGGGTCGTCATGATCGACACGGGCCTCGACGCGAGCCACCCCCACTATGTCGAGTACGGGTACCGGGTCAGCGTCGAGCTCGCCCCCGGTGCGGCCGATCCGGAGAAGGATGAGGTCGGCCACGGCACTGCGGAGGCCGCCTGCCTCCTCGCCGTGGCGCCCGATGCCGAGGTCACGATGATCAAGGTCGCCGGCATCAACGAAAGCATGGTCGGCGCGACGCTTCTCGGCGCGCTCGAGCGTGCGAAGGAGCTCCAGCCCCACATCGTTTCGATCTCGGTTGCGCATGACCTGAGATCCGAGGGCAGCGACGATCCGCTCAAGCACAAAACGAGCCTGCCCTCCAGTCTAGGGTCTGAGGCGGCGGTCATCCGCGAGTTGGTTGCGGCGGGGATTCCGGTCGTCGCCTCGGCCGGCAACGGCCAGGCCGCGTTTCCGGGCATGATGCCTGAGGTCATCTCAGCCGGCGGGGTCTTCGTCAGCTTCAACGGCTCGATGATGGCGTCTGACTATGCAAGCGCTTACGAAAGCAGAATTTTTCGAGACCGTCATGTGCCCGATCTCTCGGGCCTCTGTGGTCCCGACAACGCGCTGATCAAGCGCGGCCGCTACATCCTGCTGCCCTGCCCGCCCGGCAGCAGGCTCGATGCGAACGGAGCGGACGGCACTGGGCAGGGAGAGGGCTGGGCGCTTGCCAGCGGCACTTCCGCAGCGGCGCCGCAGATCGCGGGCGCGGTCGCGCTCCTCCTGACCCGAAAGCCGGATCTGACGCCGGCCGCCGTTCGAGACCTGCTGATGTCGACAGCGCGACCTGTCACAGCCGGGCGCGGCAATGCGGCAAGCAACGACGGCTCCGCTCTCGAAGCGCCGGCAGCAGTGGGCGCCGGCCTTCTGAATGTGTGGGCCGCACTGCAGGAGCTTTAGAACCGAACGTTGGGATGGGGGACCCCTGTCCCCACCTCCGACGTCCCTCCAGCCCGTGTGAGACACCGGCGCCAGGGTTCGCAACTCATGGGGCCTGCGGGATGATCTCGATTTCAGTGGAACGTTGGAGTTCCCCCGGTTTCGTGGACACCCTTTGACTGAAGTGGAAAGGTGTTCAGATGCCACGAACAAGGAACCCGTACCCGGCGGCTTTCCGGGAGCAGATCGTCGAGCTGCATAGAGCTGGACGAAGCGCCGAGGACC
>JBCCWM010000010.1:0-25605 GCA_039193505.1 Pseudomonadota bacterium
TACTCCCGCGCAAGACTATCAACACTGCGCCCAGCTCGCGCCAGCGCAACCAATTGTTCCCTAAATTCCGTCGGATACGGGTTCCTCGTTCTCGCCATGAAAAACACTCTCCTTCATCAGTGAAAAATGTCCATCAAACCGGGGGAACTCCAGAGACAGAGCTGTGTCGGACCCAGACATAGGCGGGTATGGGAGGGACATAGTGCGCCGTGGGCATGGCTTATCACAGCGCCTGACGGATGCTTCGAGGCGGTCTGGAACGACCAACGTTGCTGCCAGGAAATCGACCTCTTTGGTTCCGGTGGCGCTGAAGACGGTCCTCTTTGCAGCACACTCGATGGGATCTCGACACGCAGAAGACGAACCTCTGGGCGCGACGCAGGGGACGCCCTTCACCCCTGCTTCCGCAAGGATCGCCCGCTTGAAAGTGTGCTCCGGTCCAGGACACAGACTGCCCGCGACCTGCCGGAATTCACCCACGCACGGGGTCCGGCCCACATCGCCCCAGCTCCCCGAGTGCAGTCCGTCGACAGTGTGTGGCGCGCGATCCGTCCCGAATGCCCGCTTGCCCCCGCGCGCGAACCGTAACAAGCTGGTCCTCGCAGACGAGGCGAGACCGCATGAACCTTCTCGACATCCGCGACCTGACCGTTGAGTTTCCCACGCGCCACCGTGTCTTCGTCGCGGTCGATCGCGCCAACCTCACCGTCAATCCGGGCGAGATCCATGGGCTTGTGGGGGAGTCGGGTGCCGGAAAGTCGACCATCGGCGCCGCCATAATGGGGCTCTTGGAGCGGCCGGGCTTCATCGCTGCCGGCGAGATCGAGTTTCGAGGAAACCGGATCAGCGGCCTCGATGCTGAGGCCATGCAGAGCCTCCGCGGCAAGAAAATCAGCACGATCTTTCAAGACCCGCTGACAAGCCTCAACCCGCTCTTCACTGTGCGCGAGCAGTTGGTCGAGACGATCCAGGCGCACCTGCCCGTGTCGCAATCGGAGGCGGAGGAACGCGCCCGGGCCTTGATCGCGCGGGTCGGCATTCCGGATCCCGACAGCCGGCTCGAGCAGTATCCGCACGAGTTCTCGGGCGGCATGCGCCAACGGGTCGTGATCGCCCTCGCCCTCTGTTCTGAGCCCGACGTCATCATCGCGGATGAGCCCACGACCGCCCTCGACGTGTCGGTCCAGGCGCAAATCTTGGATCTGATCAAGGAACTTGCGCGCGAGCGGCGGGTCGGCGTCATTCTGATCACGCACGATATCGGCGTGATCGCCGACACCACCGACCGCGTGACGGTGATGTACAAAGGGGCCATCGTCGAAAGCGGGCCGACGGCCGAGATCCTCTGCGCACCGCAGCACACCTACACCAAGTCGCTGATCGCCGCCGTGCCGCGCCCGACAGTGAAGTTGAAGCGCTTCCCGCAGGTCAGCTATGGCGGGCGCGCGACGCGTTTTGCGATAGAGGACATGAGCCGGGATTGGCCGGCCGTCGCCCACGATCCGGCGAAACCGCTCCTCGAAGTCAAGAACCTCACCAAGATCTTCACGCTCCGTCAGAGCATCTTTCCGGCGGCGCGGCGCTATCTCACGGCGGTCGACGATGTCAGCTTCGACATCCGTCCGGGCGAGGTCTTTGGTGTGGTGGGCGAGTCCGGATCCGGCAAGTCCACCATCGCCCGCATGATCAGCGGGCTCTTCAACACTGATGGCGGCACAGTGAGCTTCGACGGAACCGTTGTCAGCGACCGCCGGAACAAAGCGGCGCAAGACGCCTATCGCCGGAAGATACAGATGATCTTCCAAGACCCCTATTCCTCTCTCAATCCGAGGATGCGGGTCGATGCCATCATTGCCGAACCCATCCGCCACCACCGCCTTCTCGACGGTGCGGCAGTCTCAAAGCGGGTCGATCAACTGTTGGAACAGGTGGGCCTCGGGGCGGAGGCCGGCCGGCGCTACCCGCATGAGTTCTCGGGCGGGCAGCGGCAGCGGATCTCCATTGCCCGAGCCCTCGCCACCCAGCCTGAGTTTTTGATCTGCGATGAGCCGACGAGCGCGCTCGATGTCTCGATTCAGGCACAGATCCTCAACATCCTGAAGGACTTGCAGGAGCATTTGGGTCTCACAATGCTCTTCATCAGCCACGATTTACCGGTCGTTCGGCAGATGTGCGACCGCGTCGCGGTGCTCAAGCAGGGCAAACTGGTGGAGCTGCAGGACACCGAGAGCCTCTTTGGCGCCCCGAAGAGCGCTTACACGCGCGAGCTCTTGACGCTGATGCCGAAGCTCGACGGCCTCTCGGATGAAGGGCTCTCCGAGGCGACGTGATGCAAGGGTTCGACAAAGGGCCGGTCCTGGTGACGGGCGCGAGCGGTGGCATCGGCGGCGCGACGGTGAGCCACCTCGTGCGGGCCGGCGCCGAGGTCATCGCCAGCGGGCGCAACGAGGAGGCGCTTGCGGCCCTCGCCGCAGAGAAGCGGTGCCGCACCCTGCCCTTCGACCTCACATCGGAGGAGAGCGTCCGTGATGCGCTCGACGGCCTCGATCTCTACGGTGTCGTCAATTGCGGGGGCTTTGGCGGCGAGATCGCGACACCCATGGAGACCGACATCGCGGTCTTCGACAAAGTGATCTCGATCAACGCCCGCGGCGCGCTTCTCGTCACGAAATACGCCTCCCAATCGATGATCCGCCTCGGCAAGGGCGGCGCCATCGTCAATGTGTCGAGCCAGGCGAGCCTCGTGGCGCTCAAGGGTCACATCTCTTACGGGGCGAGCAAGGCGGCGCTCGACAACATCACGCGGGTCTCAGCGCTCGAACTCGGCCCACACGGCATCCGCGTGAATGGCGTGCACCCCACCGTCGTCATGACGCCGATGTCGGCCTGGTATTGGGGCCGCCCGGAGATCGAGACGCCGTTCCTCGAGACGATGCCCCTTGGGCGCTGGGCGACAGTTGACGAGATCGCCGCCCCGATCGTTTTCTTGTTGAGCGACGGAGCCGCGATGATCTCGGGCGTGTCCCTGCCCATCGATGGCGGCTACACCGCCGTTTGACCCGGCACAACGATCGCGCGCACCTCGCCTGCGCGCGGCGGGTTGGCAATTGCATCCGGGGCCTCCTCGATCGAGAGCGTTCGGCTCACGAGCGGTGCGACATCGATGGAGCCCTCAGCGATCATCTGCGCTGCGCGCTCGTGCGTGAACGGGTTGAGGAAGCTGAAGTGGATTTGGATCTCGCGGAAGAGGAGGTCGAAGGGTTCGATCGACACCCGCTCCCCCTGTGGCAGCACGCCCAGGACCACCACGCGGCCGCCGGTCCGTGTCAGTGCGGGCGAAGTTTCGACGGTTGCGGCGACGCCTGCGCACTCGACCACCAGATCGGCGCCCTCGGGCCAGACCTCCCGCACCTCCTCCGGCGTTCCGGCCACAAGAGCGGCACCGAGGCGCTGGCCGAGGGCCTGCTTCTCGGCGCTCCGCGTCAGAAGCATGACGGTCCCACCGGCGCGCGCCGCAAGCTGCACGGCCAAAAGCCCGATCACCCCGCCGCCGATCACAAGCACCCGCTCACCTGGAGCGGTTTGGCCGATGTCCATGCCATGGAGCGTGCAGGCCAGGGGCTCGCAGAACGCACCGTGGAGGGGGTCCAGGTCTGCCGGAAGGCAATGCGCCTTGTGGGCCGGGAACGCGCAGTACTCGGCAAACCCGCCATCGCGCGCGATCCCGGTCGCCACGTTCCTCGAACATAGGTTGACCCGCCCCGCCCGGCAGTGCGGACAGGAGCCGCACCAAGTGTTTGGGTCGCAAGTGACCCGCGTGCCGATCTTCAGATCAGAGGTCCCCGCATCGACCACCGTGCCGGAGAACTCGTGGCCAAGCGTATTGCCCGGAACCGACGGGAACTCACCCTTGAAGAGATGACGGTCGGTGCCACAGATCCCGGCGGCCTCCACGGCAATGACGATGTCACCGGGATGGGGCGTCGGTTCTGGAACCTCGACGGTGCGGATGTCCCCGACATCAAAGAGGCGTGTGGCGCGCATCCCGACCCCCAGGTCCGTGTTCTCCGCCATTGGCGTGACCGCGCCGCGCGCAATGCAGCCTCACGTCATGTGCCGAGCCTCTGGCCGTCGCCTCCGGCGCCGCGGCCCCTGGTCTGACACCGGTCAGGAAAGAGCGCCGAGGCGGCCCATCCGCCCTCGAGTTGCGCGTTCGACCATCTGACCGCGAAGGTGCCCACGGGGGAGCCGCCCCTTTCGCCGCACTGCGAGTGGAGATCGGGGCCGCGCTTTGGCCGGACCGACCGCCGCGGAGACGGCGTCCCGAAACGACCGCGGGCCTCATGTCGCACCCACGAGATCGAGGCTGCGAAGGGGGGGTATCGCTTCGGTTGCGGTGACACCTTTGAGGGAGGAGCGTGCCGTCGCATTCGCCAACGCCAGCACTCGATCCGGCGCCCACCCCTCGTGGAGCGCATAGAGCAGACCGGCGCAGAATGCATCCCCGGCGCCAAGGTGGCTGGCAATCTCTTCGGACGGCAGGGCCTTGGCCGGTGCGTGCAGCATCGCGCCGTCGGCCCCGGCCCAGATCGCGCCCTCTCCGGAATGGATGACGACGCACCCTTTGACACCCTGCGCCAGGAGGGCCCGCCCCATCTCAGCAAGATCCGCCCGATCTGGCGTGCCGGCCCCGACAGCCGCTCCGGTCGCACGCGCCGCTTCGACCTCGTTCAAGACCAGGTAGTCGATGAAGGGCGCCGCGGCCTCGACGATAGGTTGGAACGCCGGATGCTCAACCGAGACCAAGTCCACGCATGTCCGCAGCCCGGCCTTCTGCGCGCGTTCGAGCACGCGCGCCGCGTCGGTCATGCCGCAGGCGTCAAGCCGGTCCAGCGTCCCGAGGAGCGTCAGGTAGCCCAGGTAGAAGATCCGCGCCGTCGTCGTCGCAAACGTGCCCGCAGGAAAGTCCGCCGCGCTCAATATGTCGTTCGCGCCGCCCTGGTAGAAGAAGGTTCGGCTTCGACCGGCGACCGACATGACATGCGTGTGCGCCGTGGCCACGCCCGCCTTGGCATGCAATTGCGTCGTGGGGAGCCCAAGGGCACGGCAGGCCTCCAGAACGAAGGTCCCGTAGTCATCGTCGCCCACTGCCCCCATCGGCCAGAGCGGCAACCCGGTCTCGAGCTTTGCGAGCGCCATAATCACATTGGCAGCCCCGCCGCCAACACCGCGTGTTTGCGCACCAATCCGGATCAGATCGCTCTCCGCCGGCCACTGCTCCAGCTCGTGGACCAGATCGACGATCCAATTGCCGGCGCAAATGATGCCGGACCGGTCTCCGCTCACCGGTACGCGACGCTTGCCACGCGCCCCTCGGTTCCGGCTGCGAGCGCAGCGGTCAGGATGGCGTGATGGTCCGACGCCTCTTCCGGTGTGACACAGTGGAAGCCGTTCGCATCGCCGCCCGCGAGCTCATCGAGATAGGCGGCCCACATCTGTTGGAGCGCATCCGGGAAGCCAAACTCGAAGATCCCGCCCGTAATCGCCGGGAACAGGGTTTGAAACCCGAGATCCTCCGTCTGCCAAACCTGCGCGCCGCCAGAATAGGTCATCCACTGCCACTGGCGCGGGCTCTGAGTGGTGAACCAGGCGCTGCCCAGCGTGCCGAGCACCCGGAGGCTCCAGGTGTTGGAGTGGCCGGGGGCAATCCGCCAGGTTTTCAGGACGAGCGGGAAGCCGCCGCCTTCATCCTCGACGTGACCGGTGATGGTCGCGTTGTCCCAGGTTTCGCAGGGAACCAACTGCCCTGTTCCATCGGGCCGGGTGCGAAAGCGGTTGACCAGAGCGGCTGAGACCCGCGTTGGCCTCCACCCGAGGCGGAGCGGGACATGCACGACATGCATGCCGAGATCGCCCATGGCCCCGTAGGCTCCGTTCACCTCGACCATCCTCTTCCAGTTGATGGGCTTGGCCGGGTTCAGGTCGGAAGAGTGGAGGAAAGCGGCCTCAACCTCGATGATCTCGCCGAGATCGCTGTTGCGGGCGAAGTCGATCACCTTCTGTGCGCCCGGGAAGAACGGCATCTCCGAGGAGCATCGGACCAGGAGATCTGGGTGGGCATCGATCGCCGCCTGGATCTCCGCATTCGCTGCCGCATCGATCCCGAACGGCTTCTCGCCCAACAGGTGTTTTCCGGCGGCGAGGATGTCGGGATACATCCTGTGGTGAAGGTTGTGGGGAACGGCGCAGTAGACGGCCTCCACGTCCGGGTCTGCGAGGAGGGCGCGGTGGTCCTCGGTCACGTGCGCGACTGTGGGGACGTTGTCGGAGAACCAGGATGTGAGCGCCGGGTTCAGGTCACACACCGCGACGATCTCGGGGCGCGCTCGTGTGTCGGTCAAGTGCAGCCAGCGGGCGGCGGCCGATGCGAACTCCCGCCCCATCAGCCCGCAGCCGATCACGCCGAACCGGACCACCCGTGTCACGTGATCATCGCCAAGGCATCCGCAACGGACGCGCGGTCGTGGACGATCGCCATCAGCGCGCGCGTCATGCCCGCCGGAGTGGCGTGATGGATGACGTTGCGTCCGTAGACGATGCCCTTCGCGCCTTGGTCCATCAGCGCATGGGTGCGGCTCAGGATCTCCTCGTCCGACACTTTGCCACCGCCCCGGACCAGCACCGGAACACCCTGTCCGATCTCGACCACCCGGTGAAAGGCGGAGACGTCGTCGCATGGATCGGCCTTGATGATGTCCGCGCCGAGTTCCACAGCTTGGCGCACCAACGGCAGGATTTTGTCGATGTCCCCATCGACCATGTACCCACCGCCAGCCTTGGCGGTGTCCTGCATCACCAAAGGCTCCACCATAAGCGGCATGCCGGCCTGATCCGCATCCCGCTTCAGGCGGTTGATGTTGGCAATGCAGGCCCGGTGGACCTCAGGCTGATCGGGCAGCATCAGGAGGTTCACGACAACGCAGGCGGCATCGAGGGCCACGCCTTGCTCAACTGGGTCGCAGATGACTTCGGAAAAGAGCGCCTTTGGCAGGGGGGAGCCGTAGACATTCGCGATGTCGGTTCTGAGCACCAGTGCCGGTCTGTCGCGCCCCGGTATCGCTTGCAGAATCTGGGCCGTCCCGGGGGGCAGCTGGATCGCGTCGGGGCCAGCGGCAGCCACGGTTTTGATGGCGGCGTGCATGTCCTCGATCCCGCCGAGAAAGCTCAGCTCGTTGAACATGCCGTGGTCGATTGCGACGTCGAAGCAATGGCCCGACCGCCCAAACAGACGGTTCATGCGTGCGGACTTCATCGCGTCCCCCTGGTGGCCCGGAGGCGCTGGCCCGTCGCCAAATTGAAAAAGCAGGCCGACATTGGCGCGAACGCGATGCCGGCATCCATGTCGGGCGCAACCTCGAAATCCTTGGGCATCTTGACGACGAGGGGCGTCGCGCCGGCCCGAAAGGTCACGAGCGACTGATCCCCGGTCATCTCGAGCGTGTAGACCATGGCGTCGAGTTGACCCTCTCCGGCGGCTACGACAGTGCAATCCTCCGGCCGAACGCCGAGTGTCGCCTGCCGGCAGTCGCCCTGACCCGCTGCTTCAAGCGTGATCCCGGGCCCCGCGAACACTTCGTCCTTGATGGAGCCCTCAATGAAGTTCATCGGCGGCGAGCCCATGAACCCCGCCACAAAGAGGGTCTCCGGGTCCGAGTAGACCTCCTTCGGGGTGCCGAGCTGCTCCAGCTCTCCGTCCTTCATGATCGCGACGCGGTGGGCGAGGGTCATCGCCTCGATCTGGTCATGCGTGACGTAGATCGTGGTGATGCCAAGCGTGCTCTGCATGTGCTTGAGCTCCGCCCGCATGTTGCCGCGGAGCTTTGCGTCGAGGTTTGAGAGGGGCTCGTCCATCAGAAACACGGACGGCCGCCGGACAATGGCGCGCGCGAGCGCCACACGTTGGCGCTGCCCGCCCGAGAGCTGGCCGGGGAGCCGGTCGAGAAGCGCGCCGAGCTCAACCTGGTCGGCCGCGGCACGGACCGCCATCTCCATATCAGGCTTCGGCATCTTGGCGACCTTGAGGGGGAAGCCGATGTTCTCCGCCACCGTTTTGTGGGGGTAGAGCGCGTAGGACTGAAACACCATTGCGATGTCGCGGTACTTGGGCAGCACCTCTGTCACGTCGCGGTCGCCGATCATCAGAGTTCCGGTCGAGATGCTCTCGAGCCCCGCAATCATCCGGAGCGCCGTCGACTTGCCGCAGCCCGACGGCCCCAACAGCACCAGAAACTCCCCAGGCGCCACATCGAGCGAGAGGTCCTTCAGCGCATGGAAGGCACCATAGAACTTGTTCATCTGACGGAGCGAGATACCCTTCGCAACCGCCTCGGAAGAGTGCACGTTCATGTCCCGTCAGCCTTTCACGGCGCCGACCAAAAGGCCCTTTGAGATGTACTTCTGAAGAACGACCGCCAGAACGACGACCGGGATGATCATGATGATGATGGCCACCGACATCGTCCACCAAAGGATCCCCCGCTCGCCCGCATTCATCGCAGCGACCAGGATCGGCAGCGTTTGCGCGCGCGAGGTCGAAAGGAACAGGGCCAGCAGGTACTCATTCCAGGCAAAGATCATCACGAGAAGCGTCGTCGCCGAGAGCCCCGCACGCGAGAGCGGTAGGACGATCTCGCGGAACGTCATAATCATGGTAGCGCCGTCGAGCTGCGCGCTCTCCTCCAGATCGCGGGGGATCGAGTTGAAAAAGTCGTACATGAGCCACACCACGATCGGCATGTTGACGACCGCATAGGTCAGGATCAGCGCGATGTGCGTGTCGAGAAGCCGCACGGACTGGAACATCATGTAGATCGGCACGACCACGACGATGGGCGCAAGGATCCGCTGCGAGATAATCCAGAAGAGGATATCGCCGTTCGCGAGCCGGACCGTGTAGAGCCGCCCGACCGCCCGCGCGAGCAAGAAGAAGAGCGCAACCGCAACGGCAAGCGTGAGCCAGAGATCGGCGTCGTAGATCCCAATCGCGACCGAGGAGCCGATGAGAAGCGCCACGAAGTAGAAGATCGTGATCAGGTTCGGCGCAAACTCGATCCGGCTGAGCGAATAAGCGGCCATAGAGCCCACAAGGACCGAGAGCGCCGTCGCAGAGAGCGAGATGACGATGGAGTTCACATAGGCCCGCATCGTGTCCTCGAAATCGAGCACGAAGAGCTCCCGCCAGGCATGAAGGCTCGGCTGAAAATCGACCCACGGTATGAAGAACGGCCCCTCATTCACCGCCGCGGGTGTCTTGAAGGAGGTGATCAGCAGCCAGTAAATCGGAAAGATCACAAAGAGCGACCAGGCCACCAGCGCTGTGTAGAGCAGCGCCTTCGACGCGGGCGCCATCTCGCCGATTTTGCGGGGCTCGAAGAGACCGCGGCTCATGATCGCGACCTCACGCGGGCGACGACGACAAGATTGAAGAAGGATACGCAGATCACGACCGTAACGAAAAGGAGGATGTAGGCAATCGCCGAGGCTGAGCCGAGGTCAAGCGAGCGCCAGGCGTAGTAGGCCTGAAGGGAGACGGATTCCGTTGCAATCCCCGGTCCGCCGGAGGTCATAATGTTCGGCAGATCGACGATCTTGAAGGCCTCGATCACGCGGATCAGCATCACGGTCGCGGCGATCGGCAGAACCTGCGGCCAGATGATCTCGCGGAAGGTCATCCACTTGCCGGCGCCGTCGATCTCAGCCGCTTCGTTGAGGTCGCGCGGAACGCTCTCGAAGGCGGCGAGCATCATGATGAAGACGAAGGGGATCCACTGCCAGCTCTCGGCGACGACGATGAATATGCGCGCGGCCCAGGGATCCGTCGCCCAGGACCACGCCCCGAGACCCACCCATTGCCAGACCTCGGCAAAGGGGCCCTTCGTGGTGTCAGCCATCATCCGAAAGATGTAGCCGACCCCGATCGGCGTGATCATCATCGGCACGAAGAAGATCACGCGAAACGCCCTGCTCCCCGCGATATGCTGGGAACACGCGAAGGCAAGCGCCGTGCCGATCACAAACTGGATGCCGCAGCCCACCACCACATAGAACAGCGTCGTGCCCACTGTGCCGAAGGGCCGTCCGCTGAGAAGCGTCGCAGAGAAGAGCCACGCGAGGCCGAGCGCCATGGCGAATGTGATGAGCCTGCCGATGAAGCCCACCACCGTGAAATGGCTTCGGCAGTAGCGATAGAGCCAGTAGACGAGCCCCGCCGTCGCTGCGAGGCCCGCGAGCCAGCCGAGGATCGAGAGCGCGCCGAACGTGCCGAGGAGGTGAAACTGCTCCGACCCGAAGAGCTGCTTGTCGAAATTGCGCCACCCGGCAAAACGCACCTGAAACCCGCCAGCCGAGAGCCGCACCCGCGAGAACGCGAGGATCAGCGAGGCGACGAGCGGAAAGATCGAGAACACCAGGATCAGAACGACCGCAGGCGTCAGGAACAGACGCCCCATATGTCTGTCGAGCCACTGATCCATCGCTGCCTCTGAAGCCATCGGGCGACCGGGATGTCCCGGCCGCCCGTGTGGGCGTCAGTTGGTGATGCCGAGCGAGAGGGCGTAGATCGCAGCCTGCTCGTCGCGACCGAAGTCGTCGGTGATCTCCTCCCAGCCTTCCTCGATGTTCTCAAGGGCCTGGTCGACGGTGATCTCCCCCGCGAGATAGCGCGCGAGCTCCCGATCCAGAACGACGCCGGTGTATTGCTGCGCGCCGGGGATCCGGAAATCCGAGGCCATGTTCGGGTGGTTGAGGCTCTCTTTGATGGCGCTGAGATAGTTCTCCGCCGCCTCTTGGCTGAAACCCGCCTCGACCCAAGCGCCGGTGTCCTCAAGCTGCGAGTTCCGATAGGGGTTGTAGCCCGTCCACCCTTGCGTCACGTCGAAATTCGACTGCGCCGCCTGGTTCATGTAGCTGAGGAAGTCATAGGCCGCCTGCTTGGTTTGATCCTCAGCCGTGGCCGAGATCGCCGCTGTCCATCCGCCAAAGGCCGCGAAAGGCGCGTAGTTGATCCCGTCGACCGCGTGTGGGCAGCGCTCAGCGTCGCAGGGCACCAGCTCTCCAGTGTCGAGATCCAGCACTTCAGTCGAGCCCGGCATGATGATCGCACCCACCTTGTCCCGGATCTGGCTGCCATCCTCGATCGAGAGCGGGCCGATGTCGCCCCAGTCGATCATCAGACCGCAGCGTCCGCCGGTGGCAAGCGCGCGGGTGTCGCCGATGTCCTGGTTCAGCTCATCCGCCGGACCGAACTCTCCCGTCGCTTTGTAGAGCTCGAATGCCTTCCGCCATGCGGCGTTGTTGATCTTGGGCGTCATCGTCTCGGGATCGAAGTAGATCCCCTCGGACGTGCCCAGGGACTGCACCCGGCTTGCAGCGACGGACTGGATCGCGAAATAGGACTGGGCGTTGCGCTTCTTGAAGATGCAGGAGCCGTAATCCGCTTCGCCGTCTTCGTTCATGTCCTGGCCATGGATCGCGGCCGCGACCTCGAGATACTCCTCCCAGGTTTTCGGCGGCTCGAGCCCGTTCTCCGCCAGAACGTCTGTGCGGTAGTAGAGCATCTGGAAGTCGCCATCGAGCGTTATGAAGTAGGTCGAGCCCTCGACCTTCTGGTTGAAGTCGCGGAAGTAGGGGGCGATGTCCTGAAGGTCGATCTGGTCGTCCGCCTCGATGTAAGGATCGAGGTTCTCGACCAGCCCGCCGCTGACGAGCTCAACACCCCAGCCCGACGCGAAGACGCCCACATCGATGGAGTTCGTGCCGGTTGCCCAATCGGTCAGGATCTTCTGGAAGAGTTCCGCGAAGGGCACTTCTGCGACGCGGATCTCGGCGCCCGTCATCTCTGTGAACTCCTCGCCCCGCTCGACGATGCGGCCGGCGATAACCGGGCCCGGGCGGGTCAGGATGTTGACCACGACGCCGTCATAATGACCGTCCGCACTGACCGCCGCCGGCGCGAGCGCCGTTGCAAGCGCAAGGGCTGAGCCCGTCAAGAACCTCTTCAACATTCGTCTCCTCCTCTGTGGTGCGCAGGCCGACCCGGGGGTGGGTCCCGGGGATCTCTCGGCCGCCGATTGTCCCGGCGCGCGTATTGTTTGCAGGGGCTGACTTCGCTCCGAGCCCCTCTCGAAAAACCTAGTTGTGCACCTCTTTGAGTGTCAACTAACATGTTAGCTGAGGGAGGCCATGAACGGATCATGTCCGATGCGGATGTCACCAAACTCCGGGTGATGGGCGATTTGAGCGGCCCGCTGGCGGAGCGTGTCTACACTTCGGTCAAAACGGCGATCATGGAGCTCGACTTCCCACCGGGCGCCGTCATCCGGAAATCGGCGATCTGTGACCGGTTCGAGTTGTCCCGCTCCCCCGTCGCGGACGCTCTCTCGAAACTGTCTGTCGAAGGGCTTGTTGAAATCGTCCCGCAGTCGGGCACCCGCGTGTCGCGCCTGTCGATGGCCGCCGTGCGGGAGGATGCGTTCCTGCGCGAGGCGCTCGAAGTGGCGGCCGCACGGCACGCGGCGCAGACGCGCCAGGACGCGCTTCTCGCCCGCCTCACCCGTAGCATCGAGCTGCAGAAGAGGCTGGCCGCCAACGCCGTAGCGGATGAGTTTATGGCAACAGACATCGCGTTTCACGAAACGATCATGGCGACGACAGGTGTCTCGCGCCTGCCGGGCGTCGTGCGCACACTCTCGCCCAATGTCGACCGGGCGCGCAGGCTCTTGATGCCTGAACCGGGCCGCATGGCCGGCACTGTGGAGGAGCACGGCGAGATTGCGCGCGCAATTGAGCGCGCCGACCCCGAGGCCGCGCAGGACGCCATGCGCCGGCACGTACGCCAACTCCTCCGCCGGCTCGAACCGCTCGAGACCGCCCGCCCCGACCTCTTCTCAAAGTGAGAGCCACCATGACCCCGACGACGACCCACCTCCTCAACAACCGGACGCCCCGCCCCGTACCGCTGACCGCCATGGGCTTCGGTGGCGCGCCCCTCGGCAACCTTTACCGCACAATCACGGAGGAGGACGCCCAGGCCACACTGCAGGCGGCCTATGACGCGGGCATTCGGTTTTTCGATACAGCGCCGCAATACGGTCTCGGTCGGTCGGAGGGCCGCTTCGGAGAGGCGCTCAAACGCTTTGGCCGGGACACAGTCCAGCTCTCGACCAAGATCGGCCGGTTGCTGGTCGATTGCGCGCCGGAAGACGTGACCCCCGAGGCCTTTGTCGATGTGCCACAGAAGCGGATCGTTTTTGACTACACCTATGACGGCGTCATGCGCTCCTACGAGGCCAGCCGGTCGCGGCTCGACATCGAGAACGCGGATGTCCTCCTTGTGCACGATGTCGACGTCTTCAGCCAAGGGAGCCAGGAGGCGAGCGACGCGAAAGTGCGGGAGCTTTTTGACGGCGGCGGATACCGCGCGCTCGAGGAGTTGCGCCGCGCCGGCGATGTCGCCGCGATCGGGGCCGGGGTCAATGAGTGGGAGGTTTGCGAGCGCCTCCTCGGTCTCGGCGATTTCGACGGCTTTCTGCTGGCCGGGCGCTACACATTGCTCGAGCAGGAGGCGCTCGAGAGCTTTCTGCCGCTCTGCATCGAGCGGGATGTCGGGATCATCCTGGGCGGTCCCTACAACTCCGGCATTCTGGCCAGCGGACCGATCCCAGGCGCCAAGTTCAACTACGCCGACGCTTCCCCCGAGATCCTGGACCGCGTGCGCAAGATTGAGGCCGTGTGCACGGCGCATGGCACGCCGCTGATTGCGGCTGCCCTGCAATTCGTGATGGGACACCCAGCCGTCAAGACGGTGATCCCAGGCGCGCGACATGCAGACGAGGTCCGCTCCAATGTCGCGGTGTTCTCAACGCCCATCGCGCCGGAGCTCTGGTCCGATCTTCGCGGCGAGGGCTTGATCCGTCCCGATGCCCCTCTGCCAACGGAGCGCACGAATGCTGCACAACATTGACCCGATCCTCTCGCCCGACCTCCTCCATGCCCTCCGCGCGATGGGGCATGGCGACGAGATTGCGCTCGTCGATGCCAATTATCCGGCGGAGGCTGCGGGCCCCCGCTGTATCCGCGCCGACGGCTCCGACAACACGACGATGCTCCGCGCCGTCCTCTCCGTGATGCCCCTCGACACGTTTGTCCCGGATCCGGCCCTCTGCATGCAGGTTGTGGACGATCCGAGCGCGGTGCCCGACACGGTCACGGACTTTCAGGCCATCATTGACGGCACCGCCGACGCCGCTCGCAAAATCCAGTCGCTCGAGCGCTTCGCCTTCTACGCCCGCACCGCGACGGCCTTCGCGGTTGTCCAAACCGGCGAGCGGCGGCTCTATGGCAACATCATCCTCAAGAAAGGTGTCATTGCGTGAGGATCGATGCGCACCAGCATTTCTGGGCGCTCGCGCGCGGGGATTACGGCTGGCTGACGCCCGACCTCTCGCCAATCTACCGCGATTTTGGTCCATCCGATCTGACCCCGCTTCTTGAGGAGCGGGGCATTGACGGCACAGTTCTGGTCCAGGCCGCGCCGACGGAAGACGAGACCGACTACATGCTGGACGTCGCCGCCGAGACCCCGTTCGTCGCGGGCGTCGTCGGCTGGGTCAACTTTGCGAGCGCGGATGCATCGGCGCGCATCGCTGAGCGCGCGACCTCCAGCCTCGTTGGACTCCGGCCGATGATCCAGGACATTGAAGATCCGGACTGGATGCTGCGACCGAACCTCGCGCCTGCGTTCGCTGCGCTCATTGACCATGACCTTGTTTTTGAGGCGCTGACGCTGCCCCGGCACTTGTCCAATCTGCGGCGGCTGCTCGCGCGCCATCCGGGGATGCGCGTGGTTGTTGATCACGCCTCGAAGCCCGCCATTCGAGACGGGTCGTTCGAGCCCTGGGCGACCGAAATGGCAGCCATCGCCGCCGAAACGGCAGCCTTCGTGAAGCTCTCCGGGCTGGTCACCGAAGCGGCTGACGGTTGGAGCACGGCGACCCTCAAGCCCTACACCGATCATCTCCTCGCCACCTTTGGCCCGAGCCGCATGATCTGGGGCAGCGACTGGCCTGTCTGCACGCTCGGCGGCAGCTATGCCGAATGGTGGGACGCAACGGAGGAGCTGCTGGCGCCGCTCAGCACGGAGGATCGCGCGGGCATCCTCGGCTTGAACGCTGCGAAGGCGTACGGACTTGCGCAACGGGTTTGAGACCGATCGGCTCATCCTTGATCCGCTCGGGCGCGACCACTCCGACGGCGTGTTCGCCTTGTGGTCCGACCCACGGGTCTGCGCGCATGCCGGCATCGTCAAAGGTCTCAACGGGACCGTTCTGGCGCTACCCGCCACCGATCGCGGCACAAGCGATCGGATCCTCGACGTGTGGCTGCGGGCGATAGAGACCCACTCGAGACTTCGCTGGGCTATGATGCTGAAAAGCAGCCACGCATTCGTTGGGACAATTGGCTTCAAGTCTCTGTCCGGCCACTATGAGATCTCGTTCCATCTTCTGCCCGACGTCTGGGGTCAGGGCCTGATGGTGGAGGCGGCCGACGCCGCGGTCCAATGGGCGCACGACGACGGGGCGGACGGGATCGCGGCCTTCGTCGATCCGAAGAACGCGCGATCACAAGGTCTGTTGTCGCGTCTCGGCTTGCGCCCCACAGGCGAGGTTTTCGAGGGGGCTGAGCGCTACGCGAGGGACTTTTGACACAAGGCGTGCGAGGGCAAGCGTAATTGCCGGCCTTCAATGCTTGACGAATCGAAACGGAAAGCGCTCACTGTCACTATGGCACCAATGCTGACCAAACGTTCTGTACAGACGCGCTTCCCCGCGGGGAAGTGATGGGTTCTGGCGCCTAGCCTCTAGCACAATTCACCATCACTCCCCCCTCGCCGGTTGCGATGGGGTGACCCGTTGCTCACCGGACCTGCACTCCGGAGACACGATGACCGATCACACTTGTTTCGCCCTGCAGATCATCCTCGCATCGCCACTTTTCGACAGTCTCGTCTTACCATCGGGGGCCCCATGACCCTGTCCATCACCATCGACCCAAATCTCCACATCCGGTGGGCCAAACCCCTGGACGCCGACGCACTCAACCCGTTGCTGCGGGCCCTCTACCAGCACGATGTGCCGGAGGCACCTGCCCCGACCGACGAGACGGTGGCAGCTCATGTTGCGAGGCTGGTCCACGCCTACACGCCCCACAGGCTCGCCATTGCGTGGGACAACGCTGACAACGCCGTCGGTCTCGCAGCGGTGGGAACTTTCGTCTCCGTCGGCGATCCGAGGCCCGAGCGGTGGACACACCAGGAGCTCAAAGAGATCTTTGTGCTGCCGGACCGGCGTGGGACCGGCATTGGGACCGCGCTGATGACCTGGATCGAACGGCAGGCCAGACGGCAGGGCGTCTGTCGGCTCGATTGGCACGTCAAAAGGGACAACCTCCGTAGCATCGCGTTTTGCGAGCGCCTCGGCGCGCGCCTCGTTGACGGCCGGATGAGCATCCGCAAAGAGCTGTTGCGAGATCGGTCGTGAACCGGGGCGAGCCCGGCCCGGACCTGCGAATAAAGCGCCGTCGGATCTGGTGCCTGCGGCGCGAAGCTCGCAGGGGATGAATCCTTCCGTTGGGCTTGGATCCACCAGATCCAAGCCGCTCGCCCCTTTCGCTTTGATTTACGTAATGCTATAACATCTCATCAGGTGGCGAGGGCAGCGTCTTGAGCAGGCACAACGAGAAGACACTGGAGGACGTGCTGGCGATCCTCCAGCGCAGGAACAAACCCGTGTCGGCCTATGATGTGTTGGACGAGATGAGTGCAGCGAAGAGAAAAACGCTGTCGCCGCCAACCGTGTATCGAGCTTTGGCAGCCCTCAAGGACCGTGGCCAGGTGCACCGTGTGGAATCCCTCAACGCATACGTCGCCTGCCGGTGCGGCCGGCATGAGCAGCCCTGCATCATGTCGATTTGCAAGGACTGCGGCTCCGTCGAGGAGTGCATTGCGCCCGAGCTTATGCGGGACCTGGGGAGCATCGCTGCTCAGTCCGGGTTCATGCCGGTGCGCCATATGATCGAAATCCATGGTGTGTGCGCCTCCTGCCGCGAAGGGTCCATGGCCGGATGAACACTCTGTCCCGGTTGCTCCTTCTCGGCGCTGCGCCACGCGTTGCGTGGGCCGTTTTGATCGTGGCGCTTCTTTGGAGCGGATTTTTCTGGGCGACGACGCCGCCGGGGGGACTGTGACGGCCGCGCTCGCGTTTCAGCAGTTGACCCTCGGCTATGACCGTCATCCGGCCGTGCAGGACCTGCACGCAGAGATCGCCGATGGCAGCTTGACGGCGGTTGTCGGGCCGAACGGCGCCGGCAAGTCGACGCTTCTTAAGGCAGTTGCGGGCACGCTTGCGCCGCTTGCGGGGCGGATCTCCTTCGGGAGCCTCGCACGGGAGGACATTGCGTATCTGCCACAACAACTCGACATCGATCGGTCTTTCCCGCTGACAGTGCTCGACCTGGTTGCGATGGGTCTCTGGCGCGACATCGGTCCGTTCGGGCGCTTGCGCCGCGATCACAGTGCACGCGTTGCCACTGCAATCGCTGCCGTTGGGCTCACCGGGTTTGAGACCCGCGCCATCGGAATGCTGTCCGGTGGACAGATGCAGCGGGCTCTCTTTGCACGGCTTCTTCTCCAGGACGCGCGCCTCGTGCTCCTCGATGAGCCGTTCACGGCCATCGACACTGGCACGATGGCTGTCCTGCTCGACGTGGTGCGGCGCTGGCACGAGGAGGGGCGGACGGTTCTCGCGGTCCTTCACGACCTCGACACGGTGCGGGTTCACTTCCCGCGCACGCTGATCCTCGCGCGGGGCCTCGTGGCGCACGGCCCGACGGGCCAAGTGCTGACGGCCGAGAACCAGTTCCGCGCGCGGCAGATGTGCGAAGCCTGTGCCGGACCGCCGCATGTTTGCGGAAGGGAAAGCGCATGACGTGGGAGGCCGTCGTCGCCCCGTTCGCCGATTTCGGCTTCATGCGGCGTGCCCTTCTGGGCTGCATCGCGATTTCCATCGGGGCAACGCCCGTCGGCGTATTCCTGATGCTGCGGCGGATGAGCCTGACGGGCGATGCGATGGCCCACGCGATCCTGCCAGGTGCTGCGATCGGGTATCTGATTGCCGGACTGTCCCTCGGCGCGATGACCATTGGGGGCCTGATCGCGGGCATGGCCGTCGCCTTGCTCTCGGGCTTCGTCGCCCGGATCACGGCGCTCCGCGAGGATGCGAGCCTTGCGGCGTTCTACTTGATCTCCCTCGCGCTCGGCGTTCTGATCGTCTCAACCCGCGGCAGCAATGTCGACCTGATGCATGTCCTGTTCGGGACCGTCCTCGCGCTCGACAATGCGGCGCTGATCCTCCTCTGCTCGATTGCGAGCGTTTCGATTCTGGTCGTTGCCGCATTGCTCCGCCCTTTGGTTCTCGAATGCGCCGATCCGCAGTTCCTGCGCGCCGTCAGCGGGTTGAGCGCTGTCACGCATTTCACGTTCCTCACGCTTGTGGTGCTGAACCTCGTTGGCGGGTTTCACGCGCTCGGCACCTTGATGGCGGTCGGGATCATGATCCTGCCAGCAGCCGCCGCCAGGTTCTGGGCCGCAGGCATCGGCGGTCTCCTGGTGTGCGCAGCGCTCATCGCGGTGGCGTCGAGCGTTTGCGGCCTCCTCCTCTCCTACCACTTCAGCCTACCCTCAGGGCCGGCGATCATTCTCGTGGCGGGCATCGCCTATGGTCTGTCGCTTGTCCTAGGTCCAGTGGGCGGTCTTGTTGCGCAGGCTCTGCCGCGCCGCACAGTCAAAGCTTGAAAGGACATCCAATGACCCCGCGCAGAACCCTCCTCCTGTCGGCAACCGCATCGGCCGCGCTGGCCCTCGGCCTCCCGGCCGCATCGCAAGCGGCCGAACCGACGCCCGTTGTGGCGACGTTCTCGATCCTTGGGGACCTGGTCGAGCAGATCGGCGGTCCGCATGTGGCCGTCACGACCCTTGTCGGTCCCGATGGTGACGCACATGTCTACCAACCGACCCCGGCGGCCGCCCGCGCGGTGAGCGAGGCCGATGTGTTGATCATCAATGGTCTGGAGTTCGAAGGGTGGCTGGAGCGTCTGGCCGAAGCAGCAGCATTTGACGGCGAGCTGGTCGTGGCCACGACCGGGATCTCCCCACTGCCTTTCGAAGATGATCACGATGATCATGGCGACGAACATGCAGGCGAGGATCATGACGAGCATGCGGATCATGACGATGAGCACGCACATGACGAGCATGCCAGCCATGACGATGAGCATGCACATGACGAGCATGCCAGCCACGATGATCATGAGCATGACGAGCACGCGAGCCACGACGATGAGCACGGGGAAGAGCATGCCGGTGATCACCACGGCCACAATCACGGCGCCTTCGACCCCCACGCCTGGCAGAGCATCCCGAACGTGATCGCCTATGTCGACACGATCACCGGTGCTCTCGCGCAATCGGATCCCGACAACGCAAGCACGTTCTACCAAAACCGCGCCGCCTATGTCGAAGAGCTCGAGGCGCTCGACGCGGAGATCCGAGCGATGATGGATGCCCTGCCGGAGGAAAGCCGCACGGTAGTCACATCCCACGATGCGTTCGGCTATTTTGCGGAGGCCTACGACCTCACCTTTCTGGCGCCCCAGGGCTTGAGCACCGAGAGCGAAGCATCTGCCGCGGATGTCGCAGAGATGATCGTGCAGATCCGCGAAGACGGGATCTCTGCGGTCTTCGTCGAGTCGATCGTCGACAACCGGCTCCTGGAGCAGATCGCGCGGGAGACAGGGGCGCGCATTGGCGGCACACTCTATTCCGATGCTCTGTCAGGTCCTGACGGTCCGGCGTCGACTTATGTCGACATGATGCGCCACAATGCGACGACGCTCTCCCAAGCGCTCGGGTCTTGATCTGAAGAGAGAGACCGAGCGCTCCGCACACGTCTCAGGTGCCGTGTGCGGAGCATTGCGCCCCATCCTGCGGCGACGAAGGTGCTTGAACCAGGAGACATCGGTAGCAGTGCGTGCCTCTTCCCTGCAGGTCGGCCCGCCCTATGGCAGCAGGTGACGGACGCTTGCCGTCAAGGCCGGGAACAAGGCCCGCAAAGACCCGTGCAAGAGCTGGGATGACCGCTCTCAACTCGTTCGCACGTGCGACATGTGCGGAATCCCAAGTTGCGATAACGGCTCACCGTTGAACGCCCGAACTGAGAGACCACTGGCGCACATCTCTCCCCGGCCCTTACACTTGCCGGTACCCCTCAATTGGGGGCCATGACTGGAGCAATGCCGCGGCGGTCTACGAGACCGTATGACCATGTTCCTGGCCCGCGATCCCAGCGCACTCGCTCAGCGATAGCCAAGGCGCTCCAAGGCTGGGCGGCAGACGGCATCGAGCTGGACGCGGTCCCGTTCGGGCAAGTCCGGCCAGTGGCGCACCGCGGGGCCGGAGTGGCCGACCGCCCGCTCGATCCAGGCGGACGGTGCGGATGTGTCGCCGGTAAGGAACGTCTCAATGGCTGCCAGCGTGTCGCGCGTCTTCTCGGACAGAGCCTCATACGTGACGGTCAGGACTTGGGACGAGGGGAGTGCGTCCAGCTCGGCGAGGCCGGCCTCGACCGAGCGGCGCCAGTGCCGGCCGCAGGCCTCCAGCGACACGCGCGCATCCGTGAATTGGCACACATCGAGCACCCTTGACCCGATCTCCTCCACCCACTCGTGAAAGCGCCAGGCGCCGTAGGCCCGGTCGCGTCGATAGGGCGCGACGCCGAGGGCCGTCAACTGGCTGTGGTAGGCGACCTTGGCCCGAAAGTCGGGCTTTCCCTGCATGGAGACCGCCACGTCCCGTCCGTCGCGGTGCAGGTGGAGGAAGCGTGCATTCGGGAAAAGCTGGCGAAGCCGCCCGACAAGGAGGAGGGAATCGCCCGTCCGCTCGATCCAGACCGTGCGCCCCGTTGCATCCGCCAGCGTGGCGAAGACGACGCGCATGTGCTCGCTGAGGGGGGTCTTGGGGCGCGGCCGGACCGCCGCCTCGAGCCGATGGAAAAGCGGCAGCGGATCGCTTGAGAGGAACGGCAAAGTCGCGAGCATGATCGACGGCGCCTCATGGAGCGGCCACGGTCCATGGCGCCCGGGCTCATAGAGGACTTCGGGCTGTTTCTGGCCGGCCAGATGCATCTCGCGCAGGACCGGGCTTTGCGTGCTGAGGAGGTGCCAGTAGGTCTCCCCATCCAGAGTGCGCCGCGTCAGCGCGCGGCAGCTCAGATAAGACAGATATTCCGACAGGACCAGCCAGCGCGGGTTCTCATGCAACATCCGCGCAAGGAGTGTGGAGCCGCAGCGCCCGGTGTTCACAACGAAGACGGGTTCGGTCACTGCTCGACCATGTCACGGAGGATACAGGTGTGGATGGGCTGACTTTGGGGCTGGTCCTCGCGGCGGGGGGCGTGGCCGGCGCTGTGCGCGGCTTCAGCGGCTTTGGCGCCTCGCTTGTCTTCGTGCCCCTTGCGGCGGGGTCGATCGCGCCGGCGGATGCGGTCGTCATGATCTCGATCGTCGATTCCGCCGCGGCACTGGTGCTCCTGCCCGGGGCCATCAGGCTGGCGGAGCATCGCCGCGTTCTCGCGCTCGCCGCTGGAGCCACGGTGACAATCCCGCTCGGCGCCTACGGGCTGGCCACGCTCGACGTGACGTGGCTCCGATGGGGGCTCTGCGTCCTTGTAATGGGCTCGGCCGTTCTTCTTGCAAGCGGGTGGCGGCGGCGCCGTGCTCCGGGCGTGCGAGAAGCGGTCGGGATCGGCGGCATTGCTGGGCTGATGGGCGGCATTGGCGGGTTCTTCGGTCCCGTGGTGATGGTGTTTCTGATGGGCACCGACACGCGCGCCGCTGTGGCGCGCGCCAACATCATCCTCTTTCTCGGGTGGATGATCCTGGCGGCCGGGATCGCCTTTGCGGCGCTTGGCCTCCTTAGAGCGGACCTCTTTGGCCAAGCCCTCCTTTTGGCGCCAGCCTTCGGCCTTGGCGTTGCACTCGGCGCGCGGCTCTTCCGCCGGGTGGGAGAGCGTCCGTTCAGGGGCACTGTCCTCGCACTGATTGCGCTTGCCGCCGTCTTGGGTGCGCCGGCCCTCGACCCGGTGCTGCGGGGCAGTCACGGCTCAGCGCCGGAGCTGGGGGACGACATAGGTCTCGATGAGCCCGAGCGCCTCATCAAGATCGGCCTTGGTGTGGGCCGCACTCACGCAGGTCCGGAGCCGCAGCTCGTTCTCGGGCACGGATGGATAGTCGACGGGCGCCACGAAGAGACCGTTTTCGCGGAGTGTTGCCGTCAGCTGGTAGAGAATCACGCGGTTGGCGCCCAAAACAATCGGAATGATGTGCTCGGTTGAGCTCGCAGTGTCGATGCCAAGCGTCTGGAGTCCCGCCCGGAAGTGCGCCGAATTGGCACGGAGCGTCTCGCGGAGCCTGTTGTCCCGCGTCGCAACCTCGAGCGCCTTCAAAACGCCCGCAACGATGGCCGGCGGAAGCGCGACGGAGAATACATAGGTGTTCGCGAAATACCGGATATAGTCCATCGTCTCGGCACTCCCGGCGAGGACGGAACCGGCGTTTGCGAAGGACTTCGAAAAAGTGCCGTAGGTGAGTGCGATTTGGTCCTCAACGCCGTGCACCTCGGCCGCGCCGCGGCCCGCCTCCCCCACGGCAAGGATCGAATGCGCCTCATCGACCATCACCTCGACCCCGTGCGCGCGGGCGACAGGCACCAGGCGATCGAGTGCCCCGAGATCGCCGTGCATGGAGTAAAGCCCCTCCACCACCACAAGGCGGCGCTTGCCGGCGTGGCGCGTGAGTTTCGCATCGAGATCCTCGGGGTCGTTGTGGCGGAACGTCTCGACCCGCGCGCCTGCCAGGCGGGCCCCCTCGATCAGGCAGATGTGGGCGTACTGGTCCAGGATCGCGATATCGCCCTTCCGCAGGACCGCGGCGAGCGTTCCGATCGCCCCCGCGTTTCCGCTGTTGAAGAGCATCGTCTGCTCGCGCCCAAGAAACCGCGCAAGCGCCTCCTCGAGCTCGCGATGGAGGACCGTCATGCCGGACAGCATGGGCGAGCCGCAGGCGCCGGTCCCGAACTCCTGCAATGCGGCGACGGCCGCGGCGATTACCTCCGGATTCTGGCCGAGCCCGAGATAGCTGTAGGAGGCAAGGTTGATCTCGCGAAGCTGCCGCGCCCCGTCGCGGATGGTCGTCCGAGCGAACGGACCGGCCGCGAGCGCCGGCTCGAAGAGCGAGAACGCAGGGGCCGCTTGCGCTTTCCATGCCGTGAAATCACCGGGTGCAAGCGGATCATCCGTGCCAGTGTGAAAGAAATCACCAAGGTCGTACCGTGCCAGTTCAGTCAAGTCCAAGTCGCTACCCCTGAATACCTTAGGTTGTTTTTGCACCGCCAACCGTCTTGGTTTGACCTGCCATCTTTTTGTCGGATTGTCACACCCTACCTGCAGAGGTGTTGGCACAACAGCCGCCATGTGTCATTGCAACATTAAGCCGCTTTGCGTGGTAGGTGTCAGCGTAGTGAAGTGCTTTGCCTGAAGTCATCTATCTCTTTCCGGGTCAGTCTTCGCGCGATGTGCGGATGCTCTCCGACTGGTCGGACACGCCCGAGGGGGCGGACGTGCTTGGGGAGGCACGCGACCTCCTGGGCTCCAAGGTTGAGACCCTGGTCGACCCGCACCGCCCAGAGCCCTTCGCCATCAATCTCGACATTCAGCTCGGCGTCTTTCTGGCCAACGAGATCCATCGCAGGCGTCTGAGCCGGCGCGGGGTGGCTGCGACAGCCTCCCTCGGGATGTCGCTTGGGGAGTACAATCACCTTGTCGACATCGGCGCCATTGCCTTTGCCGATGCGCTTCGCCTCGTGGCGGCGCGGGGGCGGATCTATGATGCGGGTCCGGACGGGATGATGGTCTCGCTCTTCCCGACGTCGCGCGCGGTCGTTGACGCGCTGGTCGAGGAAGCGCGCCCGTTTGGCGATCTGGCCATCTCGAATGAGAACGCGCCGAGCCAGTTCGTCATCGCCGGCGACCGCGATGCAGTCCAACATGCGGCGGCCCTCTTTGCGGAGCGGGAGTATGCCGATCCGGTCACGATCGAGCATCGCATTCCAATGCACGCCCCGCGCTTTCGCCCAGCGGCCGAGGCCCTCCGACCGCATCTCGAGGCGGCGCCCTGGCGGGGTCCGACGCGGGCGTATTGGCCCAATGTGACGGCCGCGCCGGTGGAGCGCGCGACGCCCGCTGAGATCGTCTCACTCCTGACCGAGCATGTGCATCGCCCCGTCCTTTGGCGCCAGTCGATCGAGGCCGTGCTGGAGCGGCACCCCGGCGCGATCTTCGTCGAAGTCGGACCGCGGCGGGTCCTCTGCAATCTTCTCGGCCGCAAATGGGTCCGCAATCCGCGCTTCGCGGCGTCGGAAGACGATCTCGACCGGGTGGTCGAGGCCGTTTCTGTGGAGGCCGCGGAGTGAAGCTCGAGGAAATCCCACCGCTGATGAAGCGGCTCCGGCGCGGCCCACTCCACCAGACCGGCGAGACCGAGGAGCATGGCGGGCGCGAGACGGTGGAGCGGGTGCTCCCGCACCGCGATCCCTTTCTCTTTGTCGATCAGATCCTCGGCGTCGATCCGGATGTCCCGAGCCTTCTAGCCGAGCGTCGCGTGCCCGCGGACGACCCGGTCTTCGCCGGTCACTTTCCAGGCCGCCCGCTCTTTCCAGCGGCGCTCCAAATCGAGGCAATCGGGCAGTCAAGCCTCTGTCTGTGGAACCTGACCGAGGAGGCAGGCCGGCCGAGCGATGTCGGCCTCGTCGTGACCAAGGTTGAGCATGCGATGTTCGCCCATCCTGTCCGTCCGGGGGATCTGATGCATCTACACTCAACCATTGTCTACGCCGATGACCTCGTGGTGAGCGCCGCGGGACAGGTCTATGTCGGCGAGACGCTCTGCGCGGCGCTGATCCTAAAGGTCTCGATCACCGATGGCTGAGCGCGTCGTTGTCACCGGCATGGCGGTCAACACCGCCCTCGGCGCAAGCCTTGAGACCTTCCACGAGAGCCTGATGGCCAACCGGTCCGGCATCACGAAGTGGACAAGCATCCCGACCGGCCATGTCTACGGCAAAGTGGGCGGCGATCTTGTCGCGTTCGATCCGGCGGGCTTTGCCGCAGCACTCGCGCCCGAGATCCCGCCCGACGTCTCGAAGCGGCTGAAACGGCTGATGCGGCGCGCGCCCTGGGCCACGCAGATCACGATGCTGATCGCGGCCGAGGTCATGCGGAACGCGGGCCTCTTCGAGAGCGGGTTCGATGCGGAAGAGACGGCGGTCGTCATCGCCTCCCACAACCAGAACTCAAACTACATCCAGCAGCAATTCGTCGAGTTCCAGGCCGAACCCGACTACATCGACCCGCTGTTTTCGCTCCATGCGCTCGACACGGA